>DATMQU010000306.1:0-8547 GCA_035566715.1 Vicinamibacteria bacterium | reverse complement strand
GCGGGGGAGTAAATCGGCCGGCCGTCACCCAGGATGGCCCCGGTAGGAATCAGGTTGGTGTTGATGAGCACAGGCAGGTTGCGGCCGAGGGAGTTGACATATCCGACGCTGACCGCGAGGTCGCTCGTGAGCGCCCGCTCGATCTGGAGGTTGGTGAGGATGGTGTACTGGGTCGAGAAATCCGCGTCCATGGCGACGATGCTCTGCCTGGGAAGCACGAAGCCCGGGGGCTGGCTCGCAAGATTGCCGGGGAAGGCAGGCGCGCCCGAGGTGGTCGGGCTCAGGGTGGTGGTGAAGGACTTGGGATCGCCGTTCCGGAGGATGGCGTCCTCGTAGAAGTTCAGCAGAGGCGGCTCGTACATGATGCCGGAGGAAGCGCGCAGCACGGTCCTCGCCTCCTTGTCGAGCGTCCAGGCGAAGCCCGCCCGCGGGGCCAGGTTGTTCTTGCTCTTCTTGAAGCTGAGCGAGAGCGGATTGGGGGCGTAGGGCCGCGAGTCGGGGACGTTGAAGAAGTCGTAGCGCAGGCCGTAGAGCAGCTTGAAGGAGGGGCTGATCCGGAAGTCGTCCTGGACGAAGAAGCCATAGAAGCCGGACTTGTAGGAGACCGAAGGATCACCCAGATCCTGCTGGAAGCTCAGGTAGCTGAACGGGTTGCTTCCGCTCTTCGCGGCCAGGTAGCTGGAGATGGTCGCGAAGGTGTAGATCTGCCGCAACGTGTTGACCCGATCGTCGTTGATGAACTGGAGATTGAGGCCGGCCTTGAAGCCGTGGCGGCCCTTTAGCCAGGTGAAGTTGTCGACGAGCTGCCAGATCCTCTGGCTGAAGTCGAAGCCTGCGCTCTGCGTCCCGTCCAGGGGGGACCCGAAGTTGGCCACTCCGTTCACGATCACGGCGGGGCCGGTCCCGGCCCCCGCGCTCGCCGTCCGAAACTGGTGGCGACGCGCGAACTGGAACCGGAGCTCGTTGAGCCGGTCCGCGCCGAAGGAGGAGACGAGCTGCAGGGCGGCCGAGTCCATGCGGTCGTTGAAGTCGGTGGATCGCTCCAGGGTGTTGAGGTCCCCGGCAATGTTGAAGGGCGAGTAGTTCTTGAAGAAGAAGTAGCGGCCGGTCAGCTTGTTCGCGGGGTCGAGGTCGTAGTCGGTCTTGGCAATGAAGAAGCTCACGTTCTGCTTGGTGGGGATGATCCCGTTGGCGACCGCCGCGGGGGACAGGCCCAGAGCGGGGGCGCTGGCCACGGTCACGGGGGCGATGACCTTGGTGTTGTCGACGAGATCCTGGTTCACGTACTCGTAGCCCAGGTAGTAATGCCACTTGTCCTTCACCAGCGGTCCGCCCAGGGTGGCCGTGATGTCGTCGATGTTGTTGTCCGGCTTGTGGGCGTTGGGGGCGAGAAAGAAGGGGACGCTCGTCAGCCCCGCCCGCCGATAGCGGTAGCCGACCGAGCCCTGGACGCGGTTGGTCCCCGAGGGCGTGACCGCGTTGTAGACCATGCCCGTGGTCTGGCCGAACTCGGGGGCAAACCCGCTCGTGATGACCTGGACCTCGCGCACGACCACTTCCGAGATGGGCAGTAGGCGCAGGCCCGCCCGGTCCTTCTCGGTGTTGGTGTTGCCATCGAGCTGGTAGTTGGTGTGCATTTGCGTCCCGTTGGCGTTGATGCGGGGGACGCCGAACTCGGTGTTTTCGTAGCCGGTGACGTTGGCCTGAAGGAAGGCGAAGTTGTAGGGGTTGCGGGACACGAGGGGCAGGTTCTTGACCTCGTTCTCCGTGATCACCCGGCCGAGGTCGATCTTGCCCGGTTCGGCCACCGGGGCCTCGGCGGAGACGGAGACCATCTCGCTGATCCCGCCCACCGTCAGGGTGAAGTCGATGACCGCGGTCTGGCCCGCGCTCAAGGAAACCCCGGTCCGCTCCACGGTCTTGAACCCGTCGAGCTCGGCCTTGACCCGGTAGCTCCCGAGGGGGAGGAGCAGGGCGCGGTACGTTCCGGTGCCGTCGGTGACGGGGGTCCGCTGGGTGCCGGTGTCCACGCTGGTCACGGTGACCGTGACCCCCGCGAGGACGGCGCCGGTGGGGTCGCGCACGACGCCTTCGATCGTGCCATTCATGGCCTGCGACTGCGCGAAGAGGGACGAGGCAAGGGCGAGCACAAGGAGGGCGCCCAGGCCCAGGCGGCAAGGGTTCATTCTGGCCTCCTGTTTGGAAAGAGCGAAGCGACTGCGCTTAGCTGAATGAGTATGGTCCCGCAGTCAAGCGAGCGTCAAGCACCGTCGGCGCAAGCTCCGTATCGAGCCATTCAAAAAAGTGACCGGCCGGGGAGATCATCGCCGGCCATGATCGACGTGATCGGTTGGGGGATCGAGATCTTGCGCGTGGCCTGGGAATCGGCGCAAGGCTCTGTGCGGCAGAAGGCGTTTCCGCCCACCTGGCTGAGGAGATCCAGTCCGCGATCTTGCCACCAACCGGCGGGCGGAAGGGCAACTCCCCGCGAGAGCGCATGACCTCCGCTGGAGCACCCCTTGCCTCAGACCAAAGAACCGCGCAAGATTTCTGGAAGCGATGGATCAGAATTTTCCCGAGGCTACACATCCCGGTACGCTGCCGCGACCGAGCCTCCGAAAAGGGTCACGTTGTTCTGATTTGAGTGAACAGAAGGTCCCAGTGGCAGGGATGGCTACTCCCTCAACTTTTTGATTCGACAGGAGTAAAGTGGGATCGGCACGCCATGGGATCGCGGGCATGCGAATTGCGATGGCAGTAGTGAGCTCGTCCTGGGTCGGGGAGCTTTGGGGAGGCAGTATGAGGTGGCACATTACGGTGGCAGTAGGAGCGTTCGCGCTTGCGGCGTGGCCGACTCTTGCAATGAGCGCGGACCATCGTGGCGGCGGGGGGGGAGGCGGTCACGCGTCGGGAGGGGGTGGACACTACGCCGGGCGTTCCAGCGGTAGCTCGCATTCTTCAGGCGGCGGACACGTGGGTGGCTGGGGGCATGCCGCTCCGCGCGGCAGCTACGGGCGGGGGTACAGCGGCCGCGCGTATGGAAATGGACGCGGTTACGGTGGTGGTTATGGCTATCGCGGACGCGGCGACTACGGAGCCGGTTACAGATACGGACACCGGTACGGTTACGGATATGGCCGCGGGTTTCGTTATGGGTACGGCTGGGGCCCATTCTGGGGCTTGGACTTCGACTTCGGGTGGCCCTACTACGGGGCTGATTACTACGGTGTTGCCCCCTATTACTATGGGAACCCTTACCCCGACGGCAGCTACATCGGGAACGGCGACGCTTACTACCCGAACCCTGGCCGCAACACCGGAGACGACGACGCGTACTACGGGAGCCCTGGCGATTACTCCGGCAGGGGCGGACCGAATAGCCAACCGCAGTCGGGTGGCGGTGTGCTGAGGATGGCGGTGCGGCCCTCTGATGCCGCGATCTATTTAGATGGGCGGTTCTGGGGGAGTGGGCATGATGTGTCGACCCTACGGCTTCCCCAAGGGCGTCACCGGGTCGAAGTCATGCGCCCGGGCTTTAGGACCTACACCCAAGACTTCGAGGTGAACGCCGACCGTCCCGTCCAGCTCTCGATCACCCTCGAACGTCCGTAGGGCCACGACTGAACGCGGGCTCTTCGCGCCCTCCAGTTCGTCCGACCCTCATAGGGCGCGAAGAGCGGCTGTAGTTGACCCCTAACTGAGGCCTTTTCGCCTCGGCATACAACTGTCGACATCGAACGTGGTTGCCCGGCTGTCCTTTTTGGGCATCAAACGAGGAGGGCGTCGGCGTGCGTTGGGTAAACACGCTTTGTGTTGAAAATCGGTCTTGCCCGGCTTTCGCTACTTGACGAACCGGTAGCCCAGCCCCACCACGGTCTCGATGTGGTTCCGGGCGGGCCCCAGCTTCAGGCGCAGGCGGCGGATATGGGCGTCGATGCTGCGGGTCTCCACGTCGCTCTCGTATCCCCACACCCGCTCCAGCAGGCGCTCGCGGGTGAGCACCCGGCCCGGCCTCTCCAAGAGGGAGCGGAAGAGCTCGAATTCCTTGCGGGTGAGCCGGATCTCTTGGCCGCGGTAACGCAGAACGTAAGCGTCGAATTCCACCTCGAAGTTCTCGTCCCGGTAGCCCTGGGGCGGTTCGCCCCCTCCGCTGGCGCGGCGCAGGGCGACCCGGCAGCGGGCGGCCAGCTCCTTGAGGCTGAAGGGCTTGACCACGTAGTCGTCGGCCCCCATCTCGAGGCCCAGCACCCGGTCCACTTCCTCGGCCCGGGCGGACACGATGATGATGGGAACGTGGGCAGTCGTGGTCTGGCGGCGGATCATCCGGCAGACCTCGAGGCCGTCCATGCCGGGCAGGTTGAGGTCAAGAAGCACGAGGTCCACGCCCCGGCGCGCGCCCTCCAGCCCTTCCTCCCCCGTGCGCGCCACCTTGACCCGAAGGCCGACCTTCTCGAGCTGGTACCCGATGGCCTCCGCGATGTCACCGTCGTCCTCGATGAGGAGCACGCGCGGACGGCTGTCCGCCGCCGGGCCGGAGGCGGGCGCGGCCCGGCCCGGCCGTTCTGCTGTCCGCTCTCCGGCTCGTTCTGCCTTCACTTTGGCTGCTCCTCTTGATGGTGGTGACGCACGTCCTTGGCCTCCACCAGGAAGATCACGTCCTCCGCGATATTGGTGGCGTGGTCGGCGATTCTCTCCAGGTTGCGGCTGATCAGGATCAGGGCCAGGGCCCTCTGGATCGTTCCCGGGTCGGCCATCATGTAGGTCAGGAGCTCGCGGAAGACCTGGTCCTTGAGGTTATCCACCTCGTCGTCCCGCTGGAGGACGTTCCGGGCCAGCTCCGGATCCTTGCGCACGAAGGCGTCGAGGGCGTCGCGGGTCATTTTCTCCGCCAGCTCCGCCATGCGGGGGATGTCGATCAGGGGCTTCAGGGGCGCTTGGGGGAGGAGCTTGATGACGTTCTCCGCGACGTTCACCGCCTGGTCACCAATCCGTTCCAGATCGGCGTTGATCTTCATCGCCGCCGTGATGAGGCGGAGGTCGGTGGCGATGGGTTGCTGCAGGGCCAGGAGCTTCAGGCAGCGGTCGTCAATCTCGATCTGCAGCGTGTTGACGTCCTGGTCGGAGCGGATGACCTGCTCCGCCTCCTCCAGCTGGCGGTCGATGAGGGCCCGCACCGCCTGGTGGACGCGCTCCTCCACCAGCGCCCCCATGGTCAGGAGGCGGTTCTTCAGACTCTGCAGCTCTTCCTCGAAATGATGGCGTTCCATGGGCGCCTCTGTCTCTAACCGAACCGGCCCGTGATGTAGTCTTCGGTGAGTTTCTCCCGGGGCTTGGTGAAGACGTCGGAAGTGGAGCCGTACTCCACCAGCCGACCGAGCCAGAAGAAAGCGGTCCGGTCCGAAACCCTTGCCGCCTGCTGAAGGTTGTGGGTCACGATGACGATCGTGTACTTCTCCTTGAGGGCGTATATCAGCTCCTCGATCTTGACCGTGGCTATGGGATCGAGGGCGGAGCAGGGCTCGTCCATGAGCAGGATCTCGGGCTCCACTGCGATCGCGCGCGCGATGCAGACGCGCTGCTGCTGACCGCCGGAGAGGCTGAGCGCGCTGTCTTTGAGCCGGTCCCTGACCTCTTCCCAGAGGGCAGCACCCCGAAGGCTACGCTCGCAGGCCTCGTCGAGGGTGGCCCGGTCGCGTACCCCCACGATGCGCAGCCCATAGACGACGTTCTCGAAAATCGACTTCGGGAAGGGGTTTGACTTCTGGAAGACCATGCCGATCCGGCGCCGGATATCGATGACGTCCGTCCCGGGGGCGTAGATATCCTGGCCCTTCACCCGAATCTTTCCCATCACGCGCGCGCTGTCGATCAGGTCATTCATGCGGTTCAGACAGCGGAGAAGGGTCGACTTCCCGCAGCCGGAGGGGCCGATGAAGGCGGTAACCCGCTGCTCGGGGATGTCCATGGTCACGTCGTGGACCACTTGGTTGTCCCCGTACGCGATCCCCACCCCCTGAATCTCGATCGCGACGGACGCGTCCGGGACGGGGCCGCTCGTGGGCTTCACCTCGGTCTTGATCCGGATCCCCGCCTCCGCGGCGGCAGGAGCGTCGGACGACATGGACACCTCCGGAGCACTCAAGGCCGGTGCATCCTTTCCAGCCGGCGCGTCACCGTCCGCGCCAGCACCGAGAAGACCAGCATCGCCCCGATGAGCACGGAGGCCCCCGCCCAGGCCTGACGATGCCAATCTTCGTAAGGAGCGATGGCGTAGGTGAAGATCTGAACGGTGAGGGAGGCGATCGGCTTGTCCAGCCGGACGGACCAGAACTGATTGTTGAAGGACGTAAAGAGGAGGGGGGCGGTCTCGCCGGCCACGCGGGCGAGCGCCACCAGGACCCCCGTCACAATGCCGGGAAGGGCCGCGGGCAGGATCACGCTCCAGGTCGCCCGCCCACGCGTCGCCCCCAAGGCCAACGCCCCCTCCCGCAGGCTGGGGGGCACCAGAGCGAGCAGCTCCTCCGTCGTTCGAACCACGATCGGAATCATCATCACGCCCAGAGCGAACCCGCCGGCCAGGGCGGAGAAGCGCCGAAAAGGGAGGACCGCAATCACGTAGGCGAAGATGCCAATCACGATCGAGGGCACGCCGTTCAGGATATCAGCCGCGAAGGTAGCCGCCTGGGCAAGACGCCGCTTCGGGTACTCCGCGAGATAGACAGCGCACGCGATCCCCACCGGCACCGCGAGCGCTCCTGCCAACCCGAGCAGGATCAGGGTGCCGATCATCGCGTTGGCCATTCCCCCGCCGGGCTCGCCCACGGGTTTGGGCATGTTGGTGAAAAAAGCAAGGCTGAGGGCGGGGAGGCCCTGGCTGAGCACGAAGTAGAGCACGAGGGCGAGGGGGGCGAGGGCGAGCATCACCGACCCCGCGCAGGCGACCTCCACTAGACGAGAGAGGACCTTGCGTCGCCGATCGTGAGCTGTGATCTGGATGGCCATGGCTCAGGCCGCCAGTGCCGGCTTCGGCTTGGGCACGACTCGCCGGGGCACGCGCTGGTCGCTCACGCTCCAGATCAGGAGCTGAGAGAGGATGTTGATGACAATGGTGATGGTGAAGAGCACGAGCCCTATCTCGACCAGGGCATCGCGATAGAGGTCCCCCGCTGCCTCCGTGAACTCGTTGGCGATCACGGCGGCCATGGTGTACTGGGGGGCGAAGAGGGACAAGGACACCTGGGGATTGTTACCGATGACCATGGTCACGGCCATAGTCTCGCCCAGGGCCCGTCCCAACCCGAGCATGACAGCACCCATGATCCCGGTGCGCCCATAGTAGAGGGCCATCCGGATCGCCTCCCAGCGTGTGGCCCCGAGCGCATAGGCGGCCTCCCGCTGGGTAACGGGCACCGCCTTCAGGATCTCCCGCGCCACCGAGGCGATGAAGGGAATCACCATCACCGCCAGCACGAGGCCCGCGGCGAGCATGCCCACCCCGAGAGGAGGGCCGCTGAAGAGTGGCACTCGCCGGAGCCACTCGGGACAGAGGACCTCCAGCTGTCGAACCAGGGGAACAAGCGCGTAAATGGCCCAGAGCCCGTAGACGATGGAGGGAACCGCAGCCAAGAGCTCGGTCAGGAAGATGAGGGGCTGCTTGAGCACGGGCGGAGAGAGCTCGGACAGGAACACGGCGATCCCAAGGGCGATAGGGGTGGAGATGACGAGGGCAAGAAGTGACGAGTAGAGCGTCCCCCAGATGAAGGGAAAGGCGCCAAACTCGCCGGCCACGGGGTCCCACGTGGTTCCCCGCCAGAAGCCGAGGCCGAACTTGTCGATCGAGAGCCAGGACTGGTCGGCGAGGATGACCCCGATCCCGATCACGAGGAGGCAGAGGAAAGCGGCAAATGCGCCCGTCCCCAGGCGGAAGCCCAGGTCGCCGCGGGCCGCCGTTCGGGACGGGCGCTCGGACATAGGGTGCCTTGCCTACTTGATCTTCGCCAGGGCGACGATCTCCAGCTTCACAACGCTCGCGGGAAGGGGCGCATAACCCAGATCGGCGCAGTACTTCTGTCCATCGCCGAGCGCCCATTTCGTGAAGTCCACCATGATCTTTGCCTTGGCCTTGTCGCTGGGGCTCTCGTAGAAGAGAAGCCAGGTGAAGGACGAGAGCGGGTAGACGCCCTTACCCGCGCCATCCGTGATCGATACGCGGAAGTCGGCGGGCATCTTCCCCTCGACGGCAGCGGCGGCGGCGGTGACGGACTGGAGGCTCGCCTTGACCCACTCGCCGTCGTGGCTCTTCACGCTGCCGAAGGCGATCTTGTTCTGAAGGGCGTAGATGAGCTCGACGTAGCCGATGGCGTTCGGGGTCTGGGTCACGAGCCCGGAGACGCCTTCGTTGCCCTTTCCCCCCACTCCCACCGGCCAGTTCACGGACGTGGCCACGCCGACCTTGGTCTTCCACTCCGCCGACACCTTGGAGAGGTAGTCGACGAAGATGTAGGTCGTCCCCGACCCGTCGGAGCGGTGGACGACCGCGATGTCGCT
>DATMQU010000305.1:0-4101 GCA_035566715.1 Vicinamibacteria bacterium | reverse complement strand
TCGGCCCCCGTGCGCTCGGCCAGCTCGCGGTGGCCGCTCACGAAGTCCGCGTGCAGGTGGGTCTCGATCACGTAGCGGATGGCGAGCCGCCGCGCCCGCGCCTCCGCGAGGTACTCGTCCACGTCCCGCCGCGGGTCCACCACCGCCGCCTCGCCCTCCGACCCGATCAAGTAGGAGGCGTGGGCCAGGCAGCCCAGGTAGAACTGCATGAAGTCCATTTGCCCCAGAATAAACCCAGTTGGCCGGCGGGGCTACCAGAACAGAAGAAGAGCGCGGTAGGAGAGCGCGGATATGGCCGCGGAAAGGGGAATTGTGAGGACCCAGGCCCAAACAATGCGCTGGGCGACGCCCCACTTCACGGCCGAGAGCCGGCGGGTGGCGCCAACGCCGATGATGGCGCCGGTGATGGTGTGGGTCGTGGAGACCGGGATGCCGCTGAGCGTGGCCCCCATGAGGGTAAGGGCCCCCGAGGCCTCGGCGCAGAATCCTCCGAACGGCTGGAGTTTCGTGATCCTGGTCCCCATCGTCTTCACGATCCGCCAACCCCCGAACATCGTCCCCAAGGCAATCGCGGCGTGAGAGATGAGCACGACCCACAAGGGGACCTCGAAGGTCTTCAGCCGCCCCGCGGTCACGAGCAGGCCCGTGACGATCCCCATGGTCTTCTGGGCGTCGTTGCCCCCGTGGCCGAGGCTGTAGAGGCCCGCGGAAACGAGCTGCAACCGGCGAAAGAGCTGGTCCAACTGGAAGGGACGCCAGCGCCGGAAGCTCCAGGTCATCGAGACCATCAAGACAAAGGCCAGGAACATGCCGATGAACGGCGCGAGGATGATGAACATCAGCGTCTTCGTCCAGCCCCCCGGCAAGATGGCGAGGAATCCGGCCTTGGCCACCGCCGCGCCCGCGTAGCCGCCGATGAGTGCGTGAGACGACGAGACGGGAATGCCGTAGTACCAGGTGATGAGGTTCCAGACGATGGCCCCCAGAAGGCCGGCCAGGATCACCTCCTCGGTGACGACGCTCAAGTCGATCATGCCCTTGCCCATGGTCTTGGCCACCCCCGTTCCGAGCACGAAAGCGGCGACGAAGTTGAAGAAGGCTGCCCACAGCACAGCCCGCTGGGGGGAGAGGACCCGGGTCGAGACCACGGTAGCGATGGAGTTGGCAGCGTCGTGGAAGCCGTTGAGGAAGTCGAAGGCGAGGGCGACCAAGATGATGAAGACGAGAAGCCAGGTTCCGGGAAGCATGAGACGAGTCTTGGCTCAGGTGCTCTTGATGACGACGTTGCCGAGGACGTGGGTGTAGTCCTTGCAGGCGTCGCAGGCCTCCTCCAGCCCGTCGTAGACCTCCTTCCACTTCAAGATCCGAATGGAGTCCCAGCCGCCCGTCCTAAAGAGGTCGGCGATCACCGTCCCGTAGAGGGCGTCGCCCTGGTTTTCAAGCTCCGAGATGCGCACTATGGATTCATGGATTTGTCGTTCGTTGTTCAGGTCCCAGACCATGCTCGTGGCACGGTCGATCTCCACCGTCATCCCCACGATGATGTCCGCGAACTGGCGAAGGGCCTCCGGGGACTCCTCGAGCTCGAACAGCACGAGGTATTGGGCCACGCTCTCCAAGTAGTCGAGTATGTCGTCAAGGTTTTTGGCCAGGGAGCGAATGTCCTCGCGATCGAGGGGCGTGATGAACGTGGAGTTCAAGGCCTCAAAAATCTGGCGAGTCGTCTGGTCGCCTTCGTGCTCTAGCGCCTTGAGCTGGACGGTCTTGACCCGGCGCTGCTCCAGGCTGGCCGCGTGAGAGATCTCCGAGAAAAGACGGGCCGCCCGCAGCAGGGTCTGAGTGTCCTTGGAGAGGAGCTCGTGGAAGCGTTCCTCCTTGGGCATGAACCAGCGGATCACCTGGTCGGCTTTCATGGTACAGCCCCTCCCGGCCCCGAAGAGCGGCGCGAACTAAGGTAACGATCGGGAAAACGCGGCCGGATGCTACCACGGGGGAGTGGCGATGGGCGCGCAGGGGTTCCCGAAGCGTCGGGCTCAGGCCCCCGTGTGCTCCTCTCCGGACGGTACCGTGACCGTGAAGCGCGCGCCCTTGCCGGGTGCGCTCTCCACCCTGACCGTGGCTCCCATGCCCTCCGCGAGGTGCTTTACGATGGCAAGGCCGAGGCCGGTCCCCCCCAACTCGCGGCTGCGGGCTTTGTCAACCCGGTAGAAGCGCTCGAAGATCCGGGGCAGATGCTCAGCCGCGATACCGGGGCCGTCATCGCAGACTTCCAGAACCGCGCTTCCGTCGGGGCCGGGCGCGCTCGTGACATCGACTTGCCCGCCCTCGGGCGTGTACTTGACCGCGTTCTCCACCAGGTTCTCGAGGATGCGGCGGAGGCGATCGGCATCGGTCACGATGGCGGGGGCGGAATGGTCGACGCGCCGGAGCGCGAGCTCCTTGCGACTGGCCAAACTCGCGAACGAGGCAACCACGTCCTCCACCACTTCCGCGGGCGCCACTTCCTCCCAGCGCGGGGGCCGTTCCCCGGACTCCAGCCGGGAGAGCTCGAGCAGGTCCTCGACGAGGGCGGCCATCCGGTCGGCGTGGGTCCGGATCTTGCCCAAGAAGCGCTGGGAGGTAGGCGGGTCCAGGGCCGCCCCGTCTTCCAGCGCCTCCACGAAACCGCGGATGGAGGTCAGGGGCGTGCGCAGCTCGTGGGAGGCGTTGGCCACGAAGTCGCGGCGCACCTGATCCAAACGCCGGCGCTCGGTGGCGTCGTGGAAGGTGAGGACGGCGCCGTGGGGCGCCCCTTCCGCTCCCGGGAAAGGGACCCCGGTCATCGCGTACACGCGTCGGGGGTGGCGGAACTCTACCTCCACCGCCCGGCGGGCACCCGTGCGCAGCACTCCTTCCAGGACCTCGCCCACCTCCCGCTGCCGCACCACCTCCACGTAGTGCCGGCCCACGGGCTCGCGCAGCTCCAGGCCCCGGCGAAGCGCGTTATTAGCCAGGATCACGGTGCCCCGATGGTCTACCACCAGCACCCCGTCCTCCATCGCGGAAAGGATGGCCTCCTGTCGGGCCTGATCGCGGGCGATCTCAGAGAGGCGATCCTGGAGTTGGTCCGCGGAGCGATTGAGGATGTGGGCCAGCTCGCCCAGCTCGTCGTGACGGCGCACCCGCGTGCGGGCGGAGAGATCGCCGGCCGCGAACCGGCGGGCGGCGTCCATGACTTCCTGGAGGGGACCGGCCAAGGAGGAAGAAAGGGCGAAGGACAGGATGGTGGTTATGCCAAACGCCATGAGGAGGGCCAGGCCCACCGCCCGCTGGAGGGCTCCTACTTGGTCGTCGACCGCCTCCAAGGAAAGGGCCACCCGCGACACGCCGACCACCCTTCCTTCGTGGTAGACCGGCACCGCGGCGTAAAGCAGGTCTCGGTCCACGGTCGCGCTGTGGCGCATGGATAGGCCCACTCCCGTGGCCAGGGCGGCCTGGACCTCGGGGCGGTGCTTGTGGTTCTCGAGCGCGAGCAACTCAGGACCGGAAACCGCGGTGTCCGCGACAACCCGTCCGTCCAGAGCCACGATCGTGACCCTGGCCCGGACCTCGCGTGCCGCCTGGTCCACCAGGGGGTCCAGCTCCTCAGGGGGGGCTCCGCGGGCCAGGCCGTCCTCGACCACCCGCGCCATGAGGCGCGCTTCCGTGAGCAGGCTGTCCCGGGCCTGGTCCAAAGCCCGCCGCCTTAAGCCGGGCCCGGCCAGGAGGAGCACGACGAGCAGAGCAGCGCTGGAGGCCGTCAGCGCGGTCACCACCATGCGCCCGCGGAGGGTCTTCATCCCTCCGCCTCCGTGGCCAGGCGATAGCCGAGCGACTTGACGGTCACGATCGAGGGGGCGAGAGCGGGGATCTTCTCGCGCAGGCGCCGCACGTGCACGTCCACCGTGCGAGTCCCCTCCGCGTAGGAGTAGCCCCACACGTTCTCCAGCAAGGCCTGACGGGAGAGGACCCGGCCGCGAGCCTCCAGAAGGGCGACGAGGAGGGCGAACTCCTTGGCCGTGAGGTGGACGGGACGACCCTCCCAGCGCACGGTGTGGCGCGGACGGTCCACCTCGAGGGCAC
>DATMQU010000304.1:0-7988 GCA_035566715.1 Vicinamibacteria bacterium | reverse complement strand
CTCGACCGGATGCTGCAGGGGGGCGCGCGCTGGGCGGTGGAGCGGGGCTTCGGCCGGCACGAGGACCTGGAGCGTGTCGAGGAGGGCGGGCGCATGAGGGACGCCCGGGCCGAGTGCGTTTCGGATCGGGCCAAGGCCCGGATGCGGGACGAGGTGGGGACCCTCGGCTCGGGCAACCACTACCTGGAGGTGCAGGAGGTGGCGGAGATCTTCGATCCCCCCGCGGCCGGCGCCTTCGGCCTTCGGGAGAAGGAGGTGGTGGTCAGCATCCACTGCGGGTCCCGCGGTCTCGGCCACCAGATCGGGACGGAGGCCTTGAAGGAGATGCTGGCCGCGGCCCCCCGCCACCGCCTGGCCCTGCCCGATCGCGAGCTCGCCTCCGCTCCCATCCACTCTCCGGAGGGAGAGCGCTACCTGGGGGCGATGCGGGCGGCCATTAACGTTGCCCTC
Organism: Vicinamibacteria bacterium; assembly: GCA_035566715.1. GTDB lineage: Bacteria > Acidobacteriota > Vicinamibacteria > Fen-336 > Fen-336 > DATMML01. Next base: position 7,538 of record DATMQU010000304.1, on the reverse strand, counting down.
GCCAACCGCCAGGTCATCACCCACCTGACGCGGGCGGCTTTCGCGGAGGTCATCCCCCACGCGCACCTGAGCCTCCTGTACGACGTCTCTCACAACACGTGCAAAGTCGAGGAGCACAAGGTGGAGGGGCGACGGAAGACCCTTTACGTCCACCGCAAGGGGGCGACGCGGGCCTGGGGCCCCGGCCATCCCGATCTGCCGGAGGCCTTCCGGGCCGTGGGTCAGCCGGTGCTCGTGGGCGGCACCATGGGCACCTGCTCGTATGTGCTGGCGGGCACGGAGACGGGGATGGAAGCCTCGTTCGGCTCCGCTTGCCACGGGGCGGGCCGCGGCATGAGCCGACACCAGGCGTTGAAGCAGTGGTCGGGCCGACAGGTCGTGGACGAGCTCAAGCGGCGGGGCATCCTGATACGCAGCCCCTCGCTGCGGGGCGTGGCGGAGGAGGCCCCGGGCGCCTACAAGGACGTGACCGCGGTCGTGGAGGCAACACACCGCGCCGGCCTCGCCCGCCGCGTGGCCCGGCTCGTTCCCATCGTCACCATCAAGGGCTGAGACGTCCTAAGCCCCCACTCCGGGATGCTCCAGGCTGGCGGGTGGGGCCTCGCGGCTCTCCCGGGTGAGCCCGAGCAGCAGGAACAAGACCGCGAGCACGAGATAGCCGAGCCCGAACTGGTAGGGGATGATGCGCTGCTGCGCGTCGGCCAGTGTCCAGGGCAGATACATGTTGCCGTCGGGGGAGGCGGAGTGGACGACCCCGAAGAACGTGAAGACGGCCAGGATGCCGAGGTAGAGGGCGGAGCGCGGCAGCCGGCGATCGATCAGCTCGGCCAGGAAGCCCCCCCAGAGCATGGCGGTCAGGATGAAGCCGTTGCCCAGGGCCAGGGTCACCAGCGCCTCGGGCAGCTCCTTCCCGGGCGCGGTGAGCAGGGCCCGGAAGTGCTCGGCGGGCACGATGGCGGGGTTGCCGAGCTTGATGGAGAGCAACCGGGCCACGGTCGGGAAATGGGCGAAGGCCACGGCGGGGGCGTGGCGGGCGGGGCAGGCCAGGTAGGCCTGGGCCATGATGTCCAGGGCCACGAAGATCAGGATGGGGGCCAGCACCGCGCGGGGGATGAGCTCCACGATGTAGGAGACGTAGCCGAAGATCCCGCCCAGCCCGATGAAGAGGCCGGTCAGGAGCGTGTACCCGGCGCGGGCCCCCATCCCTTTGTAGGCGGGCTGTCCGATGTAGGGCGTGGACTGGGCCACGCCCCCGCAGACCCCGGCGATGAGGGTGGCCACCGCCTCCGTGAGCAGGATGTCGCGGGTACTGTAGTCGTCCCCCGCCACCCGGGCGCTCTCCGTGACGTTGATGCCCCCCACCACGGTGAGGAGCGCGAAAGGGAACGCGATGGGCAGATAGGTGAGCGCGGGCACGAGGCCCTTGAGGAAGGCGAGGGTGGGAAGCGGGAGGCCGAAGTGGAACTCCGCCTGGGGCGCCTGGTAGGCCCCGCCCACCAGCCCCGCGGGTCCGAGGACGTGATAGAGCAGGGTCCCCACCGCGATCGCGACCAGCACCCCGGGCAAGTTGCGGGGGAGGCGGATGCCGGCCACCAGGTTGTAGAGGATGAGACCGAGCGAGACCATCCCCACCAGGGGCAGGCCGAAGACGTCTACGAGGGGGATGAAGCCGATGAGGGCCAGCCCGATCCCGGCTATGGATCCCAGAAGCCCGGCCTGCGGCACCACCCTCTGGACCCAAGGCCCGGTGAAGGAGAGAACCAGCTTGACGAGGCCGATCATGACCATGGTGGCCATGCCGATGTACCAAGTCATGAGCGCGGCCTCCCGCTCCGGGAGTCTGCCCTTGAGGGAAAGGAACGCGGGGCCCAGGACGACGAGCGCGATTCCGATGGTGGAGGGCGTGTCGAGGCCCAGGGGCATGGCGGTGATGGCGGTCCGACCCGTCTTCCTGGCGAGCCTCCGCGCCATCGCCGTGTAGACGAGGTCCCCGAAGAGCACGCCGAAGGCGGTGCCCGGGAACATGCGGGTGTAGACGATGTCCGCCGGGTAGCCGAAGGCGAAGATCAGGATCCCGGCCAGGAAAGAGAGGACGGTGAGGTTGTCGAACATCAGGCCGAAGAAGCCGTTGATGTCGCCGACCACGAACCAGGGGTACGCCTTGTCTTTCTCGTTTGTCATGCCGTCTCCCCCGGCGGATCTTACCAGTCCCCGCCGCGGGTCGGGGTCCTCCGGGGCCGAAGCGCCCGGGTTCGGCTAAGATTGAGCCTGTGAACGTCCTGGCCGCCGCCCTCCTCGCGCTCTGGGCCCGGGGCGCGCCGGTCGACGGCCTCGGCCCCCTCGCCGCGTATCCCGGCGAGGAGGGCTTCACCGCCTTGGAGCGAGCCGAGATCGAGCAGGGCCGCATCGTGGCCCGGGTGGTGGACACGGACGACCGCTCGGAGGTGATGACGATCGGGGCCGTGCAGGTGCGGGCCTCGAAGGAGCGGTTCCGGGAGTGCGCGCGCGACCCCTCCTGCCTTCGCCGCAGCCAGAACCTGGTGGGAGCGGGGCGGCTGGGGACCCCCCCCTCCCCCCACGACCTGAAGGAGCTCAACTTTGATCGCAAGGAGCTGGAGCGCCTGAGGGAGTGCCGGGTCGGAGACTGCGAGGTGCGCTTCTCCGCGGACGCCATCGAGCGCTTCCGGAAGGAAGTGGACTGGTCGTCGCCGGCCGCGCCCGAGCGCGCGGCGGGCCTCTTCCGGGAGACCCTGGCCGGCTACGCGTCGTCCTATCAGGCGGGGGGCAACCGGGCCCTCCCCGTCTACCGCGACGGCAAGAGCGCGACCCCGCCCCCGGATAGCGTGCAGGCCCTGCTCGAGCGGCCCTGGTTCGTCCTCGCCGACGTGCCCGAGCTCCGCCGCTACCTCCTGGACTTCCCCCGAGCCCGCCCGGACGCGGCTGAGGACTTCGTGAGCTGGTACGAGGAGAGGGCGCACCGCCTGTCCGTGATCGCCGTCAATCACAACACCATCTACGAGAAGAACGACGGTAACTTGAGCCGCATCTTCGTGGCTTCGAAGCAGCTTTACGCCAGCCATTACTACGAGTCGTCGGTCGAGGTCATGGCCTTCGTGAGCGGGGCGGCCGGCGACGGGGGCACCCTCCTCTTCCTGGGGCGTGCGCGGGCCGACATCCGGCCCGCCGGCTTCCACTGGTTCGAGCGGGTGCTGCTGCGGCGAATCGTGCGCTGGCGCCTGCTCGCGCGCCTGCGCGACGCCAAGGAGAAACTGGAGTCGGCGGGCTCCTTCCGCGCCTCCCTGCCTTGACCTCGGCGTCGGAGGTCTTGATCTTCACGATCGACGCCGGAGGGGGGCATCGGGCCGCCGCGGAGGCCCTGGTGGCGGCGGCCGAAGAGACCCCCCGCCCCTGGCGCTTCCGGGTGGTGAACCTGCAGTCGCTCCTCGTGCCCATGGATCCGCTCAAGAGCCTCGCCGGGCTCTCCCTCGAGGACGCCTACAACCTGCTCCTCCGGCGGGGCTGGACGGCCTACCTGGTGCCCATGCTCCGCGTCTTGCACGGCGCCATCGCGCTGCGGAAGAGGGCGTTGAGCGGGGCCCTCGCCCGCCACCTCGCGGAGCGCCGTCCGGCGGCGGTGGTCTCGGTCATGCCCAATTTCAACGGGGTCATAAGGGACGCCCTCCGGACCGCGCATCCCGGGGTCCCCTTCCTGGTTCTGCTCACGGACTTCGCGGACTTCCCCCCGCACTTCTGGATGGAGCCCGGGGTGGATCGGGTGATCGTGGGCTCCGATCGCGCGGGGGAGCAGGCCTTGGGCATGGGGATCCCGAAGGAGCGGATTTCCCGCACCTCGGGCATGGTCCTGCATCCCCGCTTTCACCGGGGAGAGGGCCGGGCGGCGCGGAGCGGGGTGCGGAGCGCCCTGGGCCTGGAGCCGCAGGACTTCGTCCTGCTCCTGCTCTTTGGGGGCAAGGGCTCCGCGGAGATGGAGCCGCTCGCGGCCCGCTTGCTCGCTTCGTCTTCCTCCTGGATCGTGATCGCGATCTGCGGCGACAACCCGCCCCTGTTTGAGCGCCTGGCCCCCCTGGAAGCCGCGGCCGGGGGGCGCCTCCGCCGCCTGGGCTTCACCGACCGCGTGGGGGACTACATGGCCGCGAGCGACGTGCTCATCACCAAGTCGGGGCCGGGGTCGCTGGCCGAGGCCTTCCACCAGGGCGTGCCCGTGGTGCTGACCGCGAACCGCCGGACCATCCCCCAGGAGCGGTTCAACACCCGTTTCGTGGCCGAGCGGGGGCTCGGGCTCGTGGTCCGGCACTGGCGCGAGATCCCCCCCGCGGTGGCCGCCCTGGCCCAGGACCCCGAGCGCCTCGCCACCCTTCGCACCAACATCGCGGCCCTGCCCAAGAACCGCGCCGTCTACGAGGCCCTCGAGGTCATCGGAAGAGAGACCGGCCTCTAGATGCTAGGATGGCCTCTTCATGGAGACCGCCAAGCTCCTCTACCGCCGGCTCGACGCGCTCTTCGGAACCCTTGACCCCAAGCGCCCGCCCCAGAGGGCGCTGGAGTCGTTCCTGGAGGACGCCTTCCGCACCCTGCACGAGGACCTGCGCCTGCGTGCGGGGCTCCTCTACGCCGAGGGGCGGGATGCCTTCTCGCTGGCCAAGGTGGTGGGCGAGCCCGAGAGTCCGCTAGCCGATACCCTCGACCCCTCCCGGGCGCCCCTGAGCCTGATCTTCCGCCACCGCGTCTACATCTTCAGCGACCCCAACGCCGAAGGCTCCCCCCAGCGCCTCGGCCTCCTGCCCAGCCGGGCGGCGGCGGCTCTGGTCGTGGGCCGCCGGCCGAACCGCCACGTCTTTTTCTTCCTGCTCGCCGACGGCTGGGTCCTGGAGGAGGTGGACTTCACCCTCAACACCGTGCGCGCGGCCCTGGGCTCCCGCCTCCTGGACGCCCGGACGCAGGGCACGTTCCGGGAGGCGGCGGAGATCCAGCAGAGCCTCCTCCTGGAGGAGCCGCCGGACTTCGCGGGTTACGAGCTCGCCTGCCGCTCGGTCCCCGCGGAGGAAGTGGGGGGGGATTTCTTCGACTTCCAGGTCTTCGACGGGGACCTGCTCGGCCTGGCCATCGGAGACGCCAGCGGCCACGGGCTGCCCGCCGCCCTCCTCGTGCGCGACGTGGTCACCGGTCTGCGCATGGGAATCGAGAAGGAGCTAAAGGTCACCCATGTGTTCGCCAAGCTGAACCGCGTCATCCACCGCAGCAACCTCTCCAGCCGATTCGTATCCGTCTTCTACGGAGAGCTGGAGTCGGACGGCAGCTTCACCTACGTCAACGCCGGGCACCCTCCCCCCGTCCTGTTCTTCCAAGACGCCGCTCGGGGGAACGGGTACATCGAGCTGTCCACCGGAGGCACCGTCATCGGGCCCCTGCCGGAGGTGCAGTTCCGCCGGGGTTTCGCGCGCATGCGCCCCGGCGAGGTGCTCGTGCTCTGCACGGACGGCATCCTCGAGCGCCGCGACCCCGCGGGGGAGTTCTTCGGGACCGAGCGCCTGAAGGCGGTGGTGGCGGAGAAGCGGGACGGCACCGCGGGGGAGATTCTGGAGCGGCTCTTCAAGGCCGCGATTGCCTTCGGCGACGCCCGTCCCTGGGAGGACGACGCCACCGCGGTGGTGGTGCGACGCCGGACCGCGGGCTAGGCGAGTTCGGCCAGGGAGCCGATGTTCGGATGGGGGCCGGGCTCCCGCCGCTCCCCGCGCAGGCAGAGTGCGGTCTTCAGACCGGCGCCCCGGGCGGCGTCCGCCTCCCCAGGGGTGTCGGTGACAAAGAGGACCTCCGCCGCCGGCCGGCCCAGGGCCCCCGCGATGCGGGCGTAGCTGGCCGCTTCCAGCTTGGGTCCGGTCGTGGTGTCGAAATACGCGTGGATGAAGCCGCTCAGGTCCCCCGCCGTGGAGTGCCGGAAGAGCAGGCGCTGGGCGAGGACGCTGCCGGAGGAGAAGATGGCCAGCCGCCGGCCTCCCGCCGCCAGGCGCGCGAGCGCGGAGGGGACGTCCTCGTAGACCTGGGCCTTGAGCTCGCCCGAGATGTACCCCGCCTCCCAGATGCGGCCCTGCAGGGCCTTCAGCCCGGTGGACTTCCGATCGCGGTCCATGAGCCAGTGCACGTAGGCGACCGCGCCCTCTAGCCGGGCCAGGGGCGGCTGCTCGGGCCAGGGGGGCGGAGGGGGGGCGACCTCCGCCGCGTGCTCCCGGCGCAGGCGCTCGAGGCCCGCCTGCACCGCCTCCTCTCCGGCCTGGTTCACGAGGAAGGAGCGGACGCGCGCTCGGGCATACGGAAAGAGCACGGCGTGGACGAACTCCACGGGGGTGGTCGTGCCTTCGATGTCGAGAACGACCGCGGAGATCCCGGCGGCGAGGGAGGGGCTCACCCCGGAGGGGAGGCCAGGAAGGCGGGGCCCAGACACACGGGCTCGTACTGCCGCTCCGCTCCGCTCTCGGTGTAGTGGGGCGTCCAGCCGGACGGGTCCTGGAAGAGACGGATGGCCCTTATCCGCCGGTCCGCGCAGAGGTCGAACCAGTGCCAGGTCCCCCGGGGCACCCGCAGCAGGTCCCCCGCCCCCACCTCGATGGCCAGCACGGGCCCCTCCCGCGGCCGGATATGAAACAGCCCCCGACCCTGGAGGATGAAGCGCACCTCGTCCTCGTCGTGCCAGTGCTCGCGGCTGAACTTTGCGAGCATGGCCTCGAGCCCGGGGGTCTCCGGCTTGACGTCGATCACGTCGGCGGTGACGTAGCCGCCTTCCCGCTTGAGCCGCGAGATCTCGCCCGCGTAGGCGGCGAGGACGTCCGCGGGGGGAGCGTCGTCGGCCACAGGATGGGCCGGCTCCCATTGCTCGTAGACGATCCCTGCCGGGGCCAGCCCCTCGCGCACCGCCTTGGGCTCCCGGAGGGTCCGACTCTGGCTAGGGATCCTCACCAGGACCATGTTTCCTCCCTCAAGGGGCCCCTCCCGCGGGAGTCGGCCGCGCGCCGCCCTGACGGCCCCGCACCTCGAACAGGAATTCCAGGATCTCCACGTGCCGCTTCGCCTCTGAGAGGTCCCGGCCCCAGGTGTAGAGCCCATGGCGGTGGAGCAGGAAGCCGTGGGCCCCGGGGTGACGATCGAGGGCGCGCTCGACCTCCGCGGATAGGCCGGCATAGTCCTGGGAGTTGGCGAGAATGGGGATGCCTTCGCGGTGGTCGTGGGAGCGGACGCCGGAGAGCCCCTTGAGCATCTCGTAGCCCTCGATCGCGACCCCTCCTTCGGCGGCGTGGGCCTCGGAGAGGAGCGTGCTCCAGACGGAGTGCGTGTGCAGGACCGCGCCCGCCGGCCGCCGGCGCACGATGGCCAGATGCAGGCCGCTCTCCTCGGAGGCGTGCCCCTTCCCGTTCCGGACCGCGCCCGTCTCGTCGATGGTCAGGATGTGCTCGGGGCGGAGCGCGCCCTTGTCCACCCCGCTCTTTGTGATGGCCAGGCGCAGGGGCTCGCGGCCGAGGACGACG
>DATMQU010000303.1:0-2310 GCA_035566715.1 Vicinamibacteria bacterium | reverse complement strand
TCGCCGATGGCGATCGCTCTTGGGATGGCCGCATCGGCCCCTGAGGAGAGCCCGCCCCGGAGGCCTTGTTGCGCGATAATCTTGGGATCGGAGGAGACGCTTTGGAAGGCCAGACCGCGGCCAAGATCCTGGTGGTTGAAGACGACCCGCCGATCCGGCTCCTGGTCGAGAGCATCCTGCGCTCCGCCGGCTACTCGGTGGTTTCGACGGGCGAGCCCACCCGCGCCTTGGAGCTCGCGCGCCCCGATCCCCCCGATCTCGTCCTCTGCGACATCGCCATGCCCGGCTTGGACGGCTACGGTGTGCTCAAGGCCCTCCAGTCCGACCCCTCCACTGCCCGCTGCCCCGTGGTCTTCGTGACCGCCCACAAGGACTTTGGCGAGCGGGTACGGGCCTTCCGCTTCGGCGTCGTGGACTACGTGACCAAGCCGTTCACGCGCGAAATCCTGTTGCGCAAGGTCGAGCGGGTCCTCGGAGGGCGGCATGAGCAGTCGGGCGTTCGGGAGGAGGGCGGGGAGGCGGTTCCCGGCCTGCTCGAACAGGTGAGGCGCGAGTCACGCAGCGGCGTGCTCACCGTCACCCACGAGGGGGGCGAGGGCCGGGCCCTGATCCAGGACGGGCGGGTGCTGGAGAGCACGCTCCCCGCCGAGACGGGCCCGGACGCGCGCGCCCACTTCCAGGAGCTGGACCTCGAGCGCGAGCAGATCGCCGCTCACAACCCGCTCCGCCTTCCCGGCGATCCGACCTCCCTCCCCGAGCTGGACTCCCTTCCCGAGGCCCTGCGGACGGTCCTGGTCGTCGACGACAACCGGATCTTCCGCACGTTCCTGAAGGATGCGCTCACCCGGAGGGGCTTCACCGTGCACGAGGCAGGGAATGGCGAGGAGGGCCTGCGCGTGGCCTTGGAGAAGCGTCCCTGGCTGGTCCTCACCGACGTGGCCATGCCCGGGGTGGACGGGATCGAGTTCTGCCGGCGGTTGCGCGGCCACAGCCTCCTGCGCCACACCCCCCTCATCTTCCTCTCCGGTTGGGACGAGTACCGGGACCGCTCCCGGGGTCTGGAAGCGGGGGCCGACGAGTACCTCTCCAAGGACACTCCCGTCCGGGAGCTGCTCATCCGCATCCAGATCGTGCTCAAGCGCTACTCCGACCTCGGCCCCGCGGCCGGGCGCGGCCCGGGCATGGAGGGGCGGCTGGAAGTGATCGGCACGCCCGGCCTCCTGCAGATGTGCCACCTGAGCCGCCTGACCGGGCTGCTCACCGTGGGTTCGGAGGAACGGAAGCTGGAGGTCAGCTTCCGCGACGGCGAGATCGTGGGGGCGAGAGCAGGCGCGCTCGCGGGCCCCGACGCCGTCTTCGAGTTCGTGTCCTGCAGCGAAGGCCACTTCTCCTTCGCTCCCGGCGACCCCGGCCCCGGCCAGCCCCTCGGGCAGACCTTCAGCCAGGTCCTCCTCGAGGGGTGCCGGCGGCTGGACGAAAAGAGGCGGGACCGGGCGGCCCCGGAGCGGCCGGGGGTGGGGGACTGAGCCCTGGGCTCAGGCCTCCTTCAGCTGGCCCGAGATTGCATCGCCGCGCGGACGTCGGGGCGCGGGCGCAGTCCCAGCCGCTTCATCTTCTCGTGGAGGGTGGTCGGCAACAGGCCGAGGCGGGCGGCCGCCCGGCGCTGGTTGCCGGCGGTCGCGATCAGGGCGGACTCGATCAACTCCCTTTCGTACGCCTCCATCCGTTCCTTCAGGTTGGGCCCCTGCGCGTCCAACTTCTGAGCCTCTGCCATCATTGGTCCCCCGGTCCTGGTTCCCCTCTTTAGCGCGGGACGGTCCGAAGACGGGCACCAGAGCCCGGACGGACCTCCTTTGTGGGAATAAGACGCTCCCGGGGGGCTAAAGGTTGCGTCCAAAATAATTCCCAGGGGGCGGGGGAGGCCGGACGGGGACCCGCATGCGACAATGGGGTACGATGACCGCTACCCAGACCACCGTTCGCGTCCACAACTTTTCCGCTGGCCCCGGGGCCCTGCCCCTTCCCGTTCTGGAGCGGGTCCGCGCCGACCTCCTGAACCACGCGGGCAGCGGCATGTCCGTGATGGAAATGAGCCATCGCTCGGCCTGGTTCGAGGAGATCATCCAGGGGGCCGAGAACGACTTGCGCGGGCTGCTGGGGATCCCCGCCGACCATGCCGTGCTGTTCCTGCAGGGAGGGGCCACCTTGCAGTTCGCGATGCTGCCCATGAACCTGAGGCCCGCGGGCGCCTCCGCCGACTACATCCTGACCGGCCACTGGTCCCAGGGCGCGCTCAAGGAGGCGGAGAAG
>DATMQU010000302.1:0-4089 GCA_035566715.1 Vicinamibacteria bacterium | reverse complement strand
ATTATGACCGGTCGGAATTTTTCTTCTTGACAAAGCTCTGTCCCTTGGAGCATGGTCTGACCAGCAGACCACCAGTCCAGACGGCAGCCACGGTAACTACATCTCCGAGAGGGAGTTACATGGCGCACCATGAAGGTCCAGGTCGGGGATGGTGCTCTAGCGGTCCTACCCGTCGTGACCGATCGGGCCGGTAAGAAGACCTGTGAGAACACCCCGCGAGTGGGATCGCCGTCGGCCAGCCCCGGACGAAGCCGATCTGGCGGTTAGGAGGGACAGACCCGACGCCGGAAGGCCGGTTGCGACGCTAGCCGCTCGTCCGACGTCGGCGAGGTGGTCAAGGACGCCCGCGCAGCTCTCCACCGCTTGCATGTCCAACCTCCTCAACCAAGTCCTGTCCAGCGCTGACACCGGACAGAATTAGGCCCGTACTCAGAGCGGAGTCAAGTTGGAAAGCCCTAAGGGGGAATAGCTATGAATCTGACGAGCAAGACAACAGCCTGCGCCTTCGTATTTGGTGCGATCGTTCTCGGAGGGGTGGCCTTTGCCGAATCAGCGGCCGAAGCAAGAAGGGCCGACACCGATGCGAAAGACGCGGACGGCACTCTGGGCCAGGTCCAAGACCTGAGGGAGCAGATGAGTGTGCTCATGTCCCGCGCTGCCTCCGCCCAGAGTACTCAGGAAGAGATCACTATCCTGAAAGCACAATTGAGCGCGATCATGGCCCGGCTCGAGGAGCTCTCCACGCGGGAACAGGAAAAGGCGAAGGCCCCGGCCGACGCTGCGAAGCCGCCGGCCGACTCGCCGAAGCCGCCGGCCGACGCTGCCAAGCAGGCCCCGGCCGCTGCCGAAAAAGCCGCCCCCGCGAACCCTTTCAAAGGCCTCTACGGCACCATGGATGTGTCGTTCGACGATACGACCAAGGGCATCGCTGGGTTGGTTGCCACCCAATACTCGCTCGCCAATCCCCCCGACGTGACGACCCTCACCTCCAGCATTCACGCCCCTCCGGTCGGTCGCGTGGGGTATATGCCGGCGCTGTCGACAAACAAGTCCTCGGTCGGCTATCGCGGTGATCACACCATCGGCAAGAGCGAGACCAAGTTCGTTTTCCAGATCGAGGCCGCTCTCGGCATCACAGCGAGTCCGGGGTCGTACACCTCATACACGCAGCAATCCAACGTCGTGAAGAGCGGCATTGGCTACGGCGATTCGTTCATCGGCATATCCAACAAGGACTGGGGAGCGTTCAAGTTCGGGACGACCTACGCGCCTTACAAGAAGTCCACCGATCGACTCAATCCCTTCTCCGGCATGCTGGGCGACTATACCGTGGTCATGGGCAACAGCGGCGGCGACAACCGTGTCGAGTTTGGCACCCGTCTGGACCACTCGATCTGGTACGAGTCACCGAAGCTCGGCCCTGGGTTCTCCGCCGACATCCTGTTCTCCCCCGGGCAGAACCGAACCTTTGACAACGTGGTTCAATCCGCGGGCTCGCCCGACTGCAACGGCGGAAACGAGCCGGGCAGCGGGAACCTGCCTTTGAATTGCGACGACGGTGGATTCAGCGACGGCTTCAGCGCGGCCCTCAAATTCGACAACAGCGGGTTCTATGGGACCGTCGCCTACGAACTCCATCACAACGTCAACCGCAACAGCGACGGAATCGGGTCCAACAACTACCTCTACTCGGTGTTCGCCTTCAACAACCCGACCCTCACGATCAACGCCAACAACAACCCGCAGGGGTTGCCGGCCAGCGCGCTCGGTTCCTACGTCGATGACATCGGGGATGAGACCGCCTTCAAAGTTGGCCTGCAATATCGGTTCCCCTTCAAGCTGACCTTGAGCGGCATTTGGGAACGCCTGCGCAGGACCATTCCCGCATACCTAACGTTTCAAAACGAGCGCAGCCGCGACGGGGAATGGGTCGCCGCCAGCCAGGATATCGGCGACAAAGGCACCCTCAGCGTCGGATGGGCGCACGCGGGGAACACCCCCGGCGATCCGGGCGGCCAGCACAACTACAACCCCTTCCTGGCGGGCCAGAGCACGGCTGACATGTACACGGTCGCGTACAAACACAAGCTGGACAAGCAGTTCACCTTCTACCTGGATTGGGCCCTCACGGTGAACCACGGCAATGCGCACTATGACCTGGGCGCGGGCGGCCGGGGCCTGACGACCGATTGCCACGACGGCACAAACACCGTTTTCGTCGACTACTCCGGCACCGGCCCCACGACCTGGGGTGGCTGCCGGATCCAGGGATTCTCGATCGGCATGAACTATCGGTTCTAAGACCCAGGCGCCGCCGCGGGGTAGGCGGTGCTCGGTTCGTCGGGGCATTGGACGATTCGGAAGGAGGCAGGACGGCAGGAAGACGACACCCGGTGGGGGCCCCAGACGGACGGCAGGTTTGGACGGGCGGGGTAGCGGGCCCAGTGGGGAGCCGGCGCTACGTCCCGGGCCTGTCGTCCGGACCCCCGGTTGACTTGCTCCGGTAGGCTCGAGTTGTCAGGCGTTGGTGGAGTCTAAGGGAGGTGCAGACATGGCGGTCGCAGCTGCAAGCGTGACATCGTTTGAATCGCGTTTCCTGAACCGCTGGATCATCCTCTTGGCCAGCATCCTCAGCATGGTGGCGGTGGCGAACTTCCAGTACGGCTGGACGCTCTTCGTGCCGCCCCTTCAGAAGCACCTCGGACAGGAGCAAGCCCTCATCCAGGTCACGTTCACGGTGTTCGTCCTCCTGGAGACCTGGCTCGTCCCCTTCGAGGGTTGGCTGGTGGACAAATTCGGCCCCAGGCTTCTCGTAATGCTCGGTGGAGTCCTGGCCGGGCTCGGCTGGGTTGGCAGCGGATACGCGGAATCGCTCACGGCTCTGTACCTTTCCTACGCCGTGGCCGGGGTGGGCGCGGGCATCGTGTACGGCACTGCCGTCGGTAGCGCCCTCAAGTGGTTCCCCGACCACCGAGGACTGGCAGCGGGACTGACCGCGGCCGGCTTCGGTGCCGGCTCCGCCATGACCGTGGTGCCCATCGCGAACATGATTAACACCTCGGGCTACCAAGCCGCCTTCATCGAGTGGGGCATCATCCAGGGAGCGGTGGTGGTCATCGCGGCCCTGTTCCTGCAAGCTCCGCCCCCCGGATGGATGCCCACCTCCTGGACGGCGGCGGCGCGGGGCGAAATGGTGAAGAAGCGGCAGTCCGGGTTCGATTTCACCTCCGGTCAGATGGTCTCCACGCCCCAGTTCTGGCTCATGTACGTGATGATGACGCTAGTGGCCACGGGAGGCCTGATGGCCGTGGCGCAGCTCAACCCAATGGCGACCGACTTCAAGGTAGACAAGATCTCGGTCAGCCTCTTCTGGATCACGCTGCCCGCGCTGCAGTTCGCGCTCTCCGCGGACCGGCTCGTGAACGGGTTCTGCCGCCCGTTCTGGGGATGGGTCTCCGACCACATCGGCCGTGAGTACACCATGACCCTAGCCTTCGGCCTGGAGGCGGTGGCCATCTTCGTGCTGATCCAGTTCGCCCATAACCCCCTGCTCTTCGTCATCTTCAGCGCCTTCACCTTCTTCGGGTGGGGCGAGATCTTCTCCCTGTTTCCGGCCATCTGCGGGGACTTCTTCGGGCGGAAGCACGCTACCGCGAACTACGGGTTCCTCTACACGGCCAAGGGTACGGCGTCTGTCTTCGTGCCGATCGGATCGGCGCTGGCCGCGGGCAAGGCGTTTGATTTTCGGGCCGACATTCTCCTTTTGCTGGGTGGTGCCTTGGTGATCTTTACGCTCTTCCTGGCTCCGTCCGTGTTCCGCCTCGAGTTCGGCCAAACCGCGAAGAACGTCCTGTTGGTCGTGGCCGGCGCGCTGATCACGTATGGCCTCGTCCTCACGGTGCTTCCCAAGGTCTGGACCCCGTTTGACGCTAAGTTCGCGCTGCCGAAGAGCGGATGGGCAGGCGTCTACACAGTAGCCATCGCCTTCGACGTGATCGCGGCGGTCCTCGCCTTCTTCGTCTTGCGGCGCATGAAGGTACCGGCTCCGCCAGCGGGTGCCGCAACCGCATGATGAGCCGGGTGAAAGCG
>DATMQU010000301.1:0-4058 GCA_035566715.1 Vicinamibacteria bacterium | reverse complement strand
CTTGTAGGGGACCATCTTGTTCTCCTCCGTCACCTCGGAGAACTTCCGGCCCATGAAGCGCTTGATGGAGAAGACGGTGTTCTCGGGGTTCGTCACGGCCTGGCGCTTCGCCACCTGGCCCACCAGCCGCTCGCCGCTCTTCGCGAAGGCCACCACGGAGGGCGTTGTCCGACCCCCTTCGGGGTTGGTGAGGACGACCGAGTTGTCGCCCTCCATGACGGCCACCACCGAGTTCGTCGTCCCGAGGTCAATGCCAATGATCTTGCTCAAGAGAAGGCCCTCCCTCTCAAAGACTAGGAGTTGAGTGCCAAAATGTCAACTCCTTTGCGCGCATATGGTTTATCACGCTGATTTTGTTGAGGTTATATTGACATTTCGCGCACGGGGGCTAACATGGCGACGTGGTCGCGACGTTCGAATACCTGGGGGAAGCCCTCAGTCCGTGCGGCACAAGCCCAAGCCTCGCCGCCGCTTCCGCGGCTCTTCCCGCGGGGGCCTACACGAGCCTGCGCACCTACGGGGGCCGGCGGGTCCTGCGTCTGGCCCAGCACGTCCGCCGGCTCGGGGAGTCCCTCCCCGGCCACCCCCCTTCCCTGCCGGAGTCCACCGTCCGCGCGGCCGTGACCGCGGCGCTGAAGGCGACGGGGCACCCGGAGTCGCGGCTGCGCCTGACCTACGCTCCGCCGCGTCTGTTCATCTCCGTCGAGCCGTTCACACCCCTGCCGGAGGCGCTCTACCGCGACGGCGTCTCCTGCGTGACCCTTGGCCTCCATCGGCAGAACCCCCGCGCCAAGGACACCCGCTTCATCGCCACCGCCGAGCAAGCCTACCGCGCGCTCCCCCCCGGCGTGCAGGAGGGCCTGATGCGGGGAGAGGAGGGGGCGATCCTGGAGGGGCTCTCCAGCAACTTCTTTGCCATCACGCGGGGCGAGCTCCGCACCGAGGAGGAGCGGGTCCTGCAGGGCGTGACCCGGGCCCTGGTCCTGGAGGTCGCGCGAAAGGTCCTCCCCGTGATCCTCCGCCCCGTGCGCTTCGATCAGCTCGCGGAGCTGGACGAGTGCTTCATCACCAGCGTGTCGCGCGAGATCCTGCCCGTGGTGACGATCGACGGCCACTCTATCGGGGGGGGACGGCCGGGGGCGGTGACCCGGGACCTGATGGGGCGCTGGGCGGGCCTTGTCCAGCGGGAGGCGGAAGAGCTTCTCTAGAACCCCCCCTTTCCCTGGGCAGGAGCGGGGCTCAGGAGGAGGTCTCGGCCCACTTCCCCTGGCCCTCGAAGACCCGCAGCACGAAGGGGAAGCCCATCCTTTGCTTGAGCTCGCGGGCGAGCAGCTCGCAGATGTTCTCGACCGAAGGGTACTCCAGGAAGTCGTTCCAGTGGCGGTGATCGTAGTGCTGGAGGACAGACCTTAGGTGGGCCTTAAGGTCGGCAAAGTCCACGAGCATCCCCCCGCTCTTTTCTCCCTCGATGACCACCTCCACCTTGTAGGTGTGGCCGTGAAGCTGGCCGCACTTGGGGTGGCCGGGCAGAAAGTGGGCGCAGTCCATGTGCTCGGTGACACCCAGCCGCATCCGGTGAGCGTACTGCGGAAGGGCAGATGACTCAAACCTGGGCGCGGGCGCGGTCCGCGCGGTAACGGCGGGGCGTGGGATCGCGGCCGGTGCGGATGGCCTCCGCCACCCAGCGCGCGGCGAGGAGCGCGTAGCCGTGGCCCAGGCTCCCGAAGCCGACGGCGACGGCGGCGGCGGCGGGCAGGCCGGGCAGGAGCCCGATCCAGGGGAACCCATCGGAAGAGGCGCCCAAGGCGACGCTCTCCCGGACGCCCGGGGAAGGCAGCACGGGTAGGCGCCCGGCCCCTGCCCCTTTGTCTTTTTTCCCCGGGCCCCCGAGTCGGAGCATCCGCAAGCCGTCGCTTCCGAGCCGCCAGGCGCGGCAGCCTCCCGCCGTGCGGGCGGGGGTGGGCAGATTAGCGCCCGGCTCCGGCTCCAGGGCCAGGATCTCCCCCTCTTGGGCCACGACCCGGCCTTCCAGGAAGGGGACCAGGCTGGGGGCCGCGCCCCCGAGGGCCACGATCGCCCCGGGGGCGCGAACGCGCCCGCGCGCGGTGACCGCCTCCGCCCCCGAGCGGGTGAGCTCGAGCTCCCGGACGGGGCTTGCCTCGTGAAAGAGCGCGCCCCTCTCTGTCGCCGCCCCGGCCAGGGCTTGGACCAGCCGCCGGCTGTCGACCTCACCCTCCTCCGCCGCCCAGTAGGCGGCGGAGAACCCGGCCACACCGAACCGCGACTCCAGCATGTAGTGGTCGAGGAACTCTCCCGCGAAGCCGTCCTCGCGCAGAAGGTCCTCGCTGTCCGCGAGTGCCAAGGCCTCGCCTCGGTCCTCGGCCAGAAGGAAACCGCCCGCCTGACGGTAGCCGCAGTCGGCGCCCAGGCCAGCCAAAAGATCGCGCAGCCGGCTCTGGCTCTCACGGTGGGTCTCCCACACCTCCTGGGCCGCCCCTCGGCCCAAGCGCCGGACCGCCTCCACGTAGGGCACGCCGAGGCCCAGGGGGACGATGCCGAGGTCGGTGGCGGCGGCGCCCGAGCCCAGCGCCCCCGCCTCCAGAACCACCACCCGCCGACCGGCCCGGGCGAGCTCCAGGGCCGCCGCGCAGCCCGTGATTCCTCCGCCCAGCACGACCACGTCCGCCTCCCGGTCCCCCGCGAGGGCCCCAAGGGTGGCGCTCACCCCGCCCCCACCGCCGCGGCCAGGGCGTCGTCGAGGGAAGTGAGGGACCGGCCCAGGAGGGCCTCAAGGGGAGCGGGGTCGGAGATCTCGTCACAGAGGAGACAATCCACCTCGTCGGGCGAGAGGCCGCGGTAGCCCCCCGCGGAGGCCTGGCGATCCACCTCCGGGAGGGGGCGCTCGTGCACCCGGTAGTCCGCGGCCCGGCCCGCCGCCCGCGCCACCCGGGCCAGCCGCTCCCGCAGCTCGGCGTAGCTCACGGGCTCCGGGCCCACGAGGTCGAGGACGGTGGGGCAGGGGCTGGGGGGACGAAGAGCGGCGGCCAGCAAAAGCGCCACGGCGTCGCCCACCGCGATCGGCTGGAGGCGGTAGGCCCCGTCCCCCGGCTGCTCCACCACACCCTCCGCCATTTCCGCCAGGCGGGCGGCCACGAAGGCGTCCCCGGGGCCCACGATGTAGGAGGGGCGAAAGACCACCGCCTCGCGGTCGGAGCGGTAGAGCTCCACCTCCGCGGCCAGCTTGGACAGGAAGTAGGGGTTGGTGCAGCGCCGGACGAGGCCGTAGTGGGCGACGCCGAGGCCGGAGAAGTAGATGATCCGCGGCACCCCGGCCTGCCGGGCGGCGGCGATGAGCCTCTGCGTCAGGCCGATGTTCACCGCCTCGTAGGTGGCACCTCCGCGCTCGGCCCCGATCTGGGCCAGGTGCACGACCGCGCGCGCGCCCTCGAGCGCGGGCGCCCAGACGTCGGGCTCGGGCCCCCTCGGCCGCACCGGCCGCCCCCCCGCCTGGCGCACGACGCGATCGGCCGCCTCCGAGCGGACGAGGCCCACCACGTCCCAGCCGAGAGTGCTCGCGCGGAGGGTGAGGTGGCGCCCGACGAACCCGCTGGCGCCCGTGACGGCGATGCGGTCGCTCATGAGCCCCCGCCCCCTCCGACCCGGCATCCTAACACGCGGGGTGCGGGCGACTTGCCGGTGTCGCCGCGCGCTTGGGAGTGCTACGATCCTGGTCCATGACGGGTCCCGAGTTCGTGGAGGAGATGAACGCGACCCTGTGGCAGATCCTTTCCGTCCGCGACGCCGCGCTTTCGGGGATCCCGGAGTCCGTGGGCCGTTCCGACATGCCTCAGCTCCTGCGGGGGGCCCTGCGCAACGAGATGGAGGCCTCCGAGATCGCGGCCCGCTGGATGCCCTCCACGGGCGAAATCGAGGCCAAGCTGGCCTTCGCCTGGCAGGCGGGCGACGAGGCCCGACACTACAGCCTCATCGCCCGGCGGCTGGGAGAGATAGGCGTGGACCTCTCCGGCTTTTCCCCCCTCGCCGGCGGCCACAGCCGG
>DATMQU010000300.1:0-2994 GCA_035566715.1 Vicinamibacteria bacterium | reverse complement strand
CAGAAGCTCCGCCCCCCGGTTCAAGGAAATCAGTACAAAAGGTAGGGGGCCCGGCGGCGCCGGAAACCAGCCGCATCCGCCCGGAAAGCCTTGGCCAGGCGGCGGGGAGACAGGCCGCCCTCTATCGTCTGCCGAACCCGGCCCGTTCCGCAGAGGATGTCGATGGGGCGCTTGACGTACTCGTATTCGTAAGGGGGATCGCGCCAGGCGAAGCGGGACGGGTCCTGGCGGCGGGCGTGCGCGATGAGCAGGAGGTAGGTCAGATAGGCGGAGAAGCGCCCCCGATCCTGAACGTGGACCTGCACGCCGCCGCACAGCCGACCGGCGTGCTTCTGGAAGGTGGGGGTGAAGAAGGCGGGACGGAAGCGGACTCCGGGCAGGCGCTCGCGGGCCATGTCCCGGGCCAAGGCCCAGGGATCGAGCCAGGGCGCCCCCACCAGCTCGAAGGGCCGCGTGGTGCCCCGTCCCTCGGAGAGGTTCGTGCCCTCGATCAGGCACCCTCCCGGGTA
Organism: Vicinamibacteria bacterium; assembly: GCA_035566715.1. GTDB lineage: Bacteria > Acidobacteriota > Vicinamibacteria > Fen-336 > Fen-336 > DATMML01. The sequence goes on along the minus strand of DATMQU010000300.1, from coordinate 2,485 downwards.
GACGAATGCGGTGTCCACGGTGGGCATGTTCGGGGACGGCAGCACCCAGGGCAGCCCCGTCTGCTCGAAGTCCATCTCGCGCCGCCAGCCCCTCATGGGCACTACCCGCAGATCCACGGGGAGGGCGCGCTCGGCCTGGAAGAGGAGGGCGAGCTCGCCCATGGTGAGGCCGTGGCGCACCGGGAGCGGGTGGAGGCCCACGAAGGAGCGGTATTCAGGCTCGAGGACGTTGCCCTCCACCGTCACCCCCCCCAGGGGGTTGGGGCGGTCGAGGACCACTACCCTCCGACGATCGCGGGCGGCCGCTTCCAATACGTTCAGCATCGTGTATATGAACGTGTAGTACCGCGAGCCCACGTCTTGCAGGTCGAGGACCACCGCGTCCAAGCCCTGGAGCATGGCGGGGGTGGGAACCCGGTTCTTGCCGTAGAGGCTGTGGACGGGGAGGCCGGTGGCGGGGTCGCGGCTGTCCTCCACCTCGACCAGGTCTTGGGCGTCGGCCCAGATCCCGTGCTCGGGACCGAAGAGCGCGGTCAGCCGGAAGGCCCGGGAGGACTTGAGCGCCTGCGAAGCGTGCTCGAGATCGGGGGTGACGGAGGCGGGGTTGGCCAGAAGCCCGATGCGGAGGCCCCGAAGATTCCCGGGGCGGGCCAGGAGCTCCTCGAGCCCGCTGCGGACGCGGCCACTACTCAACGTACTTTAGGGAGAAGCGTCCGCCGGCCGCCTTGTCCGTGGTCCCCCGCTGTATCGTCCCCGTTATCGAGTCCCCCTGGAGGCTGCCGCTGAAGAGCCGCGGCGAGCCGGAGACCTCCACCGTGAAGCGCAAGGTTCCCCTCTCGTAGACGATCTCCCGGAGGGGGGTGGCCATCTCGATGCCCCCCGCCCCCGCGGACAGCGAGCCCGAGAGTCGCGGGCCCGCCGGCCGGAAGCGGATCTGGATCTCGCGCGGTCCTCCCCCTCCTTCTTCCATGGTGCCGGCCCAGAGCCCCTCGAGCGCGGCCGTGGCCCGCGCCTGGCCCTCCGCGGGCAGGAGGAGCGCCATCTCACGCAAAGCCTTGGACAGGGAGGCTCCCAAAGGCTGGACGATCCGACTCGGCACCCCCGCCCCGGGCCCGGCCTCCCGCAGCGCCGCGGAGTAGATCTCGGTCAATGCCTTCCCGCGGGGCGACAGTTCGATGACGCGCAAGGGTCTTAGGCCGCGGACGAAGAGGGTGAAGTAGTCCTGCAACAGGGCCGTCCAATAGTTGGCCAAGCTGCGGGGCGATGCCCGCCCGGAGCCCTTCTGGGCAGGATCCCAGGTTTTGTCATAGGCTGCGGCATCCGCCGTACCCGCGATGAGGAGCGGCACGGGGTTGCCGACGACGGCCACGCTGGGGGCCGGCCTCTCGCGGAACTCGAACGTCGGGGGCCGGGTGGCCCCGTTCTCCACCAGAGTATTCAGGGTGCTCGCCAGGTGCACCGCCCTCTCCGCGGTCGAGGTGGCCTCCCCCTTTCCGGAGACGACGAACAGCGGACCGAGCTCGGTGGAGACGAAGGCCAGATCCTCGCCCGGGAACTCCGCCACCGGCGTCGCGAAAAACCGCGGAAGGAACGTGCCCGCCGAAACCCGCTTGAGCACGAACGGGGCCTGACCGGTGGACGCGCTGCCGTGGGCTCTCACCACCACCGGGACTTCGGTCTGGGTCGACGCCTCCACCAGCCCCGGAGCCGAAACCGTCAGTTCGGCGGCCGAAGCCGCGAGCACGAGGGCGGGCTGGCCGCCGAAAGTGACCACGTTCCGGGCGGGTTCGGCATCGAAGCCGCGACCCCGCACGATCACTCGGTCCCCCGCCGATCCCGACGAGGGGGACAGCTGCATGACCAGGGGGAGACGGCCCAGGATCAGCTCGCCCGGCTTCGCCGAGTCGGGCCCGATCTGAACGTAGACCGGAGCCGTGCGTCCCTGAATCACGGGGACATCGGGCACGACCACGCGCAGGGCCTCCGGCGCCGCCTCCCTGACTTCGGCGGCTAGGCCGCCCACGACCACGCTGAGCGGCTTGCCGCCGAGGTTCTGGCCCCGGAGCACGATCTCCTGCCCGGGCATGCTGACCTCCGGCTCGATGGCGAGGATCTTCGGCAGCCGGTAGACCTTGAGCGTGAACGGTTGGGACTGGCCGCCCCGCGTCTGCACCCGCACGGGTAGATCCTGGGGCCCACCGTCGGCCAGGGCAGCCGGCACGGTGACCGTCAGTTGGGTCGCGCTGGCGGAAGTGACGACGCCGAGCTGGCTCCCGATGCGGACCGTGTTCCCGGCCGGCTCCGTCTCGAACCCGTCCCCGCTCAGGGTGACGGTCTGGCCCGGCTCGACTTTTGGGGGCAGGACGGAGGAGAGCACAGGGCGGGTCTTCCAGAAGCGGCGGAAGGCGTAAAAGCCGCTGCCCGCCAAAACCAGCGCGAGCAGGCCGAAGATGAGCGCGGGGGACAGGGGCGCGCGCGCCCGAAC
>DATMQU010000299.1:0-2998 GCA_035566715.1 Vicinamibacteria bacterium | reverse complement strand
GTTGTAGGTGAGCAACTTGCCCTTCCAAATCGGGTCCCGGCCCTCCTCCCAGCGAGCGCGCCATACCAGGCTCTGAAGACCCGAGGCGTTCTCCTCTGTCCAAGCGCAGCCGAGGTAGCGGCCCACGTCTTTCAGCCCGTTGGAGAAGGTGGGGAAGTACACGCTAGCGCGGATCGCGGACAGGACGTTTACAGCGTTTGCGAGCACGCGGTCCACCAGGTCCGTCCGCTCCACCACCTTCCTCATCCGCTGCAGCAATTTCTTGTCGTAGCTGCCATAGTGGAACAGGGCGAAGTCCTCACGGCTGTCCAAGATGTCCAGGAAGGCGTCGAACGCATGTACCTCATCGGCCGGCGAGTCCGCCCAGAAGACGTGCGTCTTCTGATTGTCGCCCTCGACGAGGAGAACGCCCAGCAAGTAGGCGAAACCACCGTCCTCGCTGCCTTCAACGTCGAGGAACACCTGGATCGGCTTCCGCGAGATGTCGGGCGTGCCGTAGACGTGTACCTTCTTTTCTCGCAGGGCAAGCGCCTGCAGGGCTGGGTAGCGGGCATGGTCCGGCCGCTTGACTCTCTTGCCTTTCTTCCGCGGGCGAAAGGTGCAGGACAACTGGGTAAGTGTGAAGATGCCCTTGCGGTTGAGCTTCCGCAGGTCCTTCTCTCTCACGGTTTCCAACAGGCTGATGTCGTCTGCCTGCACCGCCTGCTCGCGGCACCGCTGCCGGAACTCGCAGATCTGGCAGTGGCCGTTCAGCATGAGTCGCGGCGGCTCGCCACCATCCCGGAGTCGGTCCAGTTCCCCGATGACCTGCTCTGCCTGTCGGTAGAGCTTCGAGTCCAGGCGAACCTTCCCGAGCCTGGCGTCCGGGCCGCGGGCGACCAGCCCGGCGGTCGGCCGCACCCCCTGCACGCGGGCGAGGGCGAGCCCGAACACCGCCAGGAGAACCTTCTGCTGCCGGCCTACCTTTTCCCCATGCTCATGAAGCACGGGGAAGAAGTGATGGTCCCCCAGCCGAGACGGTCCGGGTGCCCGCTTCAGGGCGTCGCAACGGAGCGACAGGCCCTCGTCCTCGAGCGTCGCGTCCGCTAACAACGGTTGTCCACTTCTCAACGTCGCGACGGTTACGGCTGCCCCCCCGCAGTCGGCTCCTTCGCCGGAGCGGGCTAGAAGCTTGGCGATTGCCTGCTCTCGCGACGCTACCTTCGCCGCCGCGGTCATGGCCTCATAGTCTGACCTCGTACCGGCCTCACCGGCGAGCTTCAGGTGGCCCTTGAACTTGCAGTTCAGGTGCGCTTCGAGAACCTCGTTCGTGATCTTCATGGCCATGCCCCTCCGCGGAACCCCATCCCCGGCGCGCTGTGACCACTCCGTGCCCGTCTACTGGCCAGGACCCTTGGCCGGTCAAGAGGCGTTGATCACGCGGATCGAGATGTCCACTCGACCCAGGGCGAGGCACGACTTCAACCTGCGACGAGCTGGGATTTCGGCTCGGCCCGGCGCCTCTCGCGCCGCCGCTTCCGCGCACGGGCAGCCGCCTCTGCCTCATCACGGCGGTACTGCAGGAAGTGGTCGGGATGCGCGGCGATCCAGACATCGGGCAAGAGTGACCTCAGATCCACGTCGGCCGAGGACAGTGCGATCAGCAGCTGACGGACATACGCGAAGGGTTCGATCCCGTGTCGCTTGGCGCCGGCAAGGACGCTCATCAAGATCGCCGCCGTCTCACCACCCCGGTCGCTCCCGAAAAACATCCAGTTCTTCCTTCCGATCGCGCACGGTCGCAACGTCCGCTCCGAGGAGTTGTTGTCGATCTCCAGCCGGCCATCGCCCGCGTACAAGAGCAGCGTCTCCCACTGATTCAGCGCGTAGTTGATCGCCTTGCCGAACTGACTCTTCGGCAATGCGCGCCCCTGCTGCTCGCGGAGATACTCCCCGAGTCGCTTCAGCACCGGAAGGCTCCGCTCCTGGCGTGCCGCCAGCCGCTCCGCGTCGCTCCGGCCGCGGACCTCGTCCTCGACGTCGTACAACTGGGCGATCAGGCCGAGCACGTAGTGTACCTCGCGGGGATGATTATGCCGCGCGTCGAAGAATTCCCGGCGCACATGGGCCCAGCAGCCGACGGCGATGATCTTGCCCGCAGACTCCTTGACCACCGACTCGTAGGAGGCATAGGCATCCGTTTGCAGGTAACCCGTGAAGCCCTTCAAGAACGCCGCCGGCCCATCCCGGCTCCGCGAGTCGGTGTAGTGGAAGGTCGTGTAAGGATGGGCGCGGTCACCGATCGTCGTCCAGATGTAGCCCTGCCGGGTCGAATCGCGCGAGCGGTCCAGGACCGGGACCGGCGTCTCGTCCCCCTGGATCACCTCCGACTGGAGCACTTCCTTGTGCATCAATTCGACCAGGGGTTTGAAGAGCTGGGCGCACTGCTCGAGCCAGCCGCAGAGCGTGCTCCGCGAGATCAGGACGTCGGCCCGGGCCAGCTCGTCCTGCTGGCGATACAGCGGCATGTGCTCGACGAACTTGCTGACGAGGACATGAGCCAGGAGCCCGGGCGCGGCCAGGCCACCGGCGATCGGGCCGGACGCGGTCGGTGCCGTGGTCACACCGTCCTTACATCGGGAGCACGCGTACTTGGGATAGATGTGCCGCAGCACCTCGATCTTGCCCGGGATGTAGTCGAGCTGCTCGGTCACGTCCTCGCCGATCTTGGTCCTGGCGCGGCCGCACGTGCACGTGCGCTGCTCCTCCGGTACGTCATGGAGCACGTCGCGACGAGGCAGGTGATCACCGATGGGACGTCGGCCGTGCCCCTTGCGGTGCTTCGCGGGCGCGGGCTCACTCGGATCGCTGGCGGTCGGCTCAGGAGGGACGCTCGTCAGGGGTTCGGTGTCGAAGAGATGGCCTTGCCCGGGGGCCTCGGGCAGCCGCTCCCGCCGCGGCCCAAACAGCAGCCGCTTCAAGGCCAGGTACTCTTCCTTGAGACAGGCGTAGGAGCGTT
>DATMQU010000298.1:0-3098 GCA_035566715.1 Vicinamibacteria bacterium | reverse complement strand
AGGGCGGCGAGGGCGCTCGCGGTGGGAGAGGCCTTCACCTGCTCGACGGCTGCGGTCGCGTGGGCGAGCGCGTCCTTGCCCGTTCCCCGCAGGAGGTCCATCCCCGCCCAGGCGGCCAGAACCTCGGCCCGGGCCGGCCCGGCCGGACTCGCGTCCTTGGCTTTGGCCAGGGTCGCGGCCGCGTCGTCCAGGTTCCCGAGCCGCTCCTGCAGCCGGGCCAGGGCGACGAAGGCCTCGCCGGAGGGACTTTGCTCGGCGAGCTTGGTCAGGGTCTTGAGGGCGTCCTCGGGCTTGCCCTTCTGAAGCTGGTCCTCCGCCTTCGCCACCGCCTCGTCGAGCTTTCGGTCGGCGAGGGCGGGGGCGGCCAGCAGGCCGAAGGCGATGACCGAGGCGGCGACTTTTCTCATGAGGTGGCTCCGTCTCCGTTTCAAATTAGGGCGGCCGGGGTCATTATAGCCGCGGCCCGGGGGCCGCGCAGCCAAGGGGCACCAGATCGTGATAGTGTAGGTCTATGGACACGCTTCGCGGATCTCCGCTCGGCCCGCCGAAAGCGGCGAAGGTCCCGAAGCAGGCGAGTGAGGTCGGTATGGAACCGCCGGGAAACTGTCAAGCCTGCCGCCGGGTCGCCACCGAGAGCATGCTCCGATACCACCGGGGCGTCGATGTCGTGCATCACGAGAGCCTGCTCCAGTGCGACATCTGCGAACGCTTCGCCTGCGCAGAGTGCTTGAAGGTCTACGACATCATCTCGGGCTACGACTTTCTCTGTCACCAGTGCGCGCGCGAGCTGGGGGCGCCGGGCCCGCCGAGCGGGGGCCACTGACGGCGCGTCGGACTGTCCACATTTGAACGTCGGCACGGGGCATAAGTGGCACCGGGGGAACACCCCCACAGACGCCCGTTCTTAAAGTCAGGCCCTCTCCGCCCCGCAATTCGCTGAAAATAAAGCTCTTGACAAGTGTTAACACATGGGACTGCAACCGGCATGGGGTTTGCTACGTCTAAGCCACTAAGAAGGCCATGAAAAAACGCATTCCTGGTGGCTAGTCCAACCTTTCAATCCCGCTAACACTCCTTCCCCCCCCAAAGAGGGGACCCTCCACAGCCGTGAAGAGGGGCGCCGCAAGGCGCCCCGCTTTTTTTGTTAGGGAATCTCCCGGGCCTCCGGCTCGCCCCGGTTCGATCCGCCTCTCACCCTATGACCAGGCTGCCCGAGGACGCGGTCCCGTTGTTGCCCTTGTCGTCGGTGTAGCCCAGGGTGTACACGAGGGAGCGGCCCTTCTTGAGATCGCTGTTGAAGTAGCTGAACACGGTGTAGTCCAGCGTGTGCCCGGCCTCCAGGCGGTTCCCCCCCACGGCGAAAGCGGAGGGGCCCTGCTCGGTCCTCTCCAGGAGCGTGCCGTCCGACTCGAAGTACTCCAGCCGAATGAAGTTCAGATTGCAGCTCACGCCTCCCGACTCCACCACGTGCAGGGTGTAGATGGTCTCGTTGTAGAAGCCGGGGTGGTTCCGGTCCGGGGGAGGTTCCACGATCTTGAGCTGAAAGTTGAGGATGGCGATAGACACCACGGCGCGCGCGGGCGCGGGGGTGGGCGTGGCCACGGGGGTGGGCGCGGTCGTCTTCTTGCAGGCGGGCAGGGCCAGGGCGAGGCTGAGGCCCAGGACGACCGCGCGGCGCGACCGAAGGGCACCGCCTCCGGCGGAATGATTCGGCTGGCTCATGGCACCCCCTGCACGCGGTTGATACCGCACCTGCGCTCCCCCGTCAAGGCGCCCACCCCCGAGCGTTGCCCCGCGGCCCCCTCATTTCAAGAGGTACTCCTGGGCGAAGGCCACACTGGCGTAGAACTGGAAGTCCGCGTTCTTCTTCTTGGCGAAGCCGTGACCTTCGTCCTTGGCCAGCAGGTACCAGACGGGGGTTCCCTGCTTCCGGACCGTGGCCACCATCTGCTCTCCCTCCTGGGCGGGAACGCGCGGATCGTTCTTCCCCGCCACCACGAAGAGCGGCTTGGTGATCTTCTGGGCCTGGTTCAGGGGCGAGATCCCGAGCAGGAACGCGCGCATCTTGGGGTCGCGCTCGTCCCCGTATTCCACCCGGCGCAGGTCGCGCCGGTAGGCCTCCGTGCGCTCCAGGAAGGACACGAAGTTGGAGATGCCGACCACGTCCACCGAGCACCGGATGCGGTCGTCGTAGTGGGTAGCCACGGCCAGGGTCATGTAGCCGCCGTAGCTGCCGCCCGTGACCAGGACCCGGTCGGAATCGAGGTCCGGCCGGGTCTTGATCCAGTCGAGGAGGGCGCCGATGTCCTTGACCGCGTCCTCGCGAGAGTAGCCGTTGTCCAATTTCAGGAAGGTCTTTCCGTAGCCCGAGGACCCGCGCACGTTGGGGGTGATGAGGACCAGGCCGAGCTCGTCCAGGTAGTAGTTGAACCGACCCAGGAAGCCGGGGCGGGCCTGGCCCTCGGGCCCGCCGTGGATGCTGATCATGACCGGTCGCCGCCCCGCGAAGCGGGCGGGGGGCCGGTAGAGGAACCCGGAGATCGCGCGGCCGTCGAAGCTCGTCCAGCGGACGAGCTCCGGCTCGGCGAGGTCGGCGACCGCGATCCCGCCCGTCTCGCTCTCCGTCCAGCGCTCGAGGGCCCCCGTGGTGGCGTCCAGGGAGTAGGCGTCGGCCGGCGAGCGGACGCCGCTCAGGGTGAAGGCGAGGTCCTTCCCGTTCGCGTGCCAGCGCAAGGCGCCGATGAGCCCGACGGGCACCTTGGGGGCGGGCCTCTCCTTGCCCGTCGCGGTGTCGAGGAGGCGCAGGACGTCCACCCCGCCCTCGTTGGTCACGAAAGCGAGGACCCGGCCGTCGGGGGAGAGGTCAAACCCGTCCACATCCCAGGGAACGGTGGAGAGGTAGGTGTGGGCCCCGCTCGCGAGGTCGACGTGGGCGAGGCGGTGGAACTCCGACTCCCGGTCGGTGGTGACGTAGAGGCTCTTCCCGTCCGCAGAGAAGCGTCCCCCCCCGTAGGCCACGGCCTCCCCCGCCCCCTTGGGGGTGAGGAGCCTCCGCGCCCCCGTGGCCGCGTCCACGAGCCACAGGTAGCTCTCGTTGG
>DATMQU010000297.1:0-4180 GCA_035566715.1 Vicinamibacteria bacterium | reverse complement strand
GACGCTGGGAAGGCCGAGGGGCTGGTCTTCGGCACCACCAGCTGGGACGCCTTCAGGAAGCACTGGGAGCGGGCAGTGAAGGCCGCGAAGCTCGCGAAGCTCGACGCGCCGCTCCGGTTCCATGATTTGCGCCACACCTTCGCGTCGTGGGCGATGCAGGAGGGCGCCACGCTCCCTGAACTGCAGAAGCTCCTGGGACACGCCACGCTGGCGATGACCATGCGGTACGCCCACCTCGCGCCCAAGCACCTGCGCGCGGCCGTCTCGCGCCTTAATGGCGTTCTCCAGGGAACAAGCAGGGAACAAGAAGTAGAGTCGTTGGTCGCCTCGAAGTAGCCTGCCTCGGAAGACGCCTTCGTAATCGGTGGGTTGACTGGAGCCGGGGGCGGGAGTTGAACCCGCGACCTACTGATTACGAAGTATCCCGCTCCACGTACTCAGGGTACCTCAGGAGACCTAAGCGTAGGCGAAGTAAACAAGGCGGCAAAGCTCAATATCTTCCTGGATACCCCTGGTACCCGCTGTTCTGGTAGCAGGATGGTAGCAACTCAGACGGCGGGCTAAGATTTGACCCAGACTAAAGCTGGCCTGACCCTTGAGGTGACCCAGGCCAGCTCCAAGTCTGCTACTTACCGTCGAGCCTTTGCCCCTTCGGACATGAGCGAGGCTTTTGCTTGTACTAACTGCTGGCCGAGATCCAAAAGTTGCTCCCGATCCATGAGCTTCTTCGCCCGTGGGAACATTTCTTTCTCTTCCTCTCCCGCATGATGCTCCACCAGATCCTTCAGGACCTTCGCTTTGGCGCCGAACTCCTCTGAGTCCGCTTTCGTCTCCTTGAACTCGGGCATGACCATATCGACCACGTGGTGCTCCTCGCGGGCTTCGTAGTACAAGTCCTTGTCGTCCTTCTTCTTGGCGGCGTCTCGGAACGCAGGGTAGAAAATGTCCTCTTCGATCTTCGTGTGAATCTCAAGCTCCTGTTCGATCGTGGCCAAAAGCTCCTCGCGCTTGCTGACCGCACGCTCGGTGGTCTCTTCCATCTCGCCGAGCAGCTCGCGAACTCGCTGGTGATCTTCCGTCAGCAGGGCAATGGCATCCCTCGGCGGGGTACTGTTCGTCTTTCCCATCAGGTTCTCCTTGTAGAGTTTTAGTCGGAGTTGCCGTGTTAGAAGGGAGACGACGGTCGGCTCCTCAACCCCGTGGAGAGAGGAGCCCACCGATTCTCTTGGCCCGCTATCGCGCGTTGACCTTGACGTTCTGCGCGATGATCTTGCCGTCGCGATTCGTGTAGCTCACGGTGACCCCCTCACCCTCTCGAAGCTCTGTCGCAGGCCGCGACTTTCCGTCCGCGTCGATGCGCGTGCTTCCGTCGAAGGCGAAGGCCCATTCCTTGTCTTGCTGCCCTTCCTCGTGCCCGACGACGACAAGGCCCTTGTCAGTGGCGGTCTTGACCGATCCCGTGACACTGCGCGTGCCCATCTTCGGCGCGTTCTCGCGCGCCGCGGCCGGGCTTGGCTTGGCCGCAGGCTGTTGGGCCGCGGCCGGTATCGTGTAGCACGCGAGCGTTAACGCCAACGCCCCGGCGATCGCTCCACGCATGGCGTCAGACGCCCCGGCCAGTCGTGGCCGTTGTGCGATCGCCGCCCCACGCCTCGTCGAAGTACCGGCGGTCTTCCGGCGTCCGCGGCTTGACCCCCATGAGGATGCCGCCATTCTTCAGACCGCTCTCGTACTCTTTGACGCGCTCTTCGGGGATGCCCGCGCCGACTAGTGCGCCGATCCCACCCCCGACGACGGCGCCGGCCCCGGCTCCGGCCAGCGCGGCCGCAATCGGGCCCGCCACGAGCAGACCCAGACCCGGCACGGCGACCGTTGCCGCCACCGCGATGGCCGCGAGAGCACCACCCGTGACCGCACCGATGCCACCGCCGACCCCGGCCCCCTCCAGGGCCTTGTTACCGAGTTCGGTCGTCGCGCCCTGGCCGAAGTGCCGCTTCCGGCCCTCTTCAGTCATCACCACGTTGATGTCCTTCGGGTCGTACCCGCGTGCGAGGGTCGCCTGGTACTCACGCTCAGCACTGTCACGGTCCGTGAAGAGTCGCGTTGCGAGATAGTCCTTCTCAGCCATGGTCTGCTCCTTCGGGCGTTGCCCGATGATTCGAGGGTTGTCACGACGGCGGTTTCCAAGGCGCTTCGTCGACGCCACACCGCACTCATTTTGGAGAACTACGCATACAATGTGCCCGTTGGATGGGGCCCTCGCACCGAGCGTGGAACGGCGAACGCGTCATCCATGTAGAGATCGGGAGTTCCCGACTGTCCGAGTCGGTTCTTACGACTTGGTAAGGACGGGGAGATCTGACCGAGCTATGTTGCCGGCGTGGGCTGGCGCGCATCCTGAGCGTCCCGCCCCGGGTCCTCCGTGTCTATGGCTGGCCGGAGCGGACGCCGGAGGGCCTCGAACTCTTTCTCTAACTCGACGAGTTCGGCCTCGGTGAGATCCTCCAGCCGGACGAGGCCCGTGCGTGCGCCCTTGACGCCACGCAGGAGTTCATCGAGCTTGAGATGGATCGCTTTGGCGTCGCGGTTCTGGGTGTTCTGCATCAGGAAGACCATCAGGAACGTCACGACCGTGGTGCCGGTGTTGATGACCAGTTGCCAGGTGTCGGAGAAGTGGTAGACGGGCCCGGCCGCAGCCCAGACGACGATGGTGAGGACGGCCCCGGCGAACGCCCAGGACGACCCGACGAAGTCGGAGATCCGGCGGGCGAAGGCACGGAAGAATTCGGGCACAGCGGCTGTCTTGCGGAGTGGAGACATGATCGGTTCTGAACCTCCTACTCCTACTGGCAAGGCCCGTGCCCGCCTGCGGCGCTCGAGACCTTCGGTCTCGATCCGGAAGAGGCTGACCTCCGGCCGCGCTGTCATGCGGCATATGGGCCAATCACTCGTCAAAGCGATGGAAATGGCACTCCAGGCCGGGCCGCCGGAGGCTGCCGAGCTCGTGGCGTGCGAGTGCGTCGTAGAGGCCGAGACCAAGGACCATCTCAACTGGGAGTTGATCGAGCTTGCGAGCAAGGCGCTCGAGGGCGATGAGGCGCGGGCGCTCAAGGACGCCTACGAGCAGGTCGAGGAGCAGGAGGACGAGCATCTCTACCACACGACGGGCTGGTGCCGCGAGCTGTGGATCGCTTCGCTCGGCCTGCCGGCCGTGCTGCCGCCGCCGGAGGAGGAGAAGGAATTCAAGACGGCCATCGGGGCGGCCCGAGCCAAGCAAGCCAGAAAGGACATGTTGTAGCCGACATCCCGAAAGCTCGCCGTGCCGTCGGCGATCCCAGTACGACTGGGTAGTGGGCCTCTTGGGCTACTTCTGGCGGGGCCTCACGGCCCGAGGTTGCTTCTCGTCCTTCTCACATTCCGCATGGAGGCTGGCCAGCCCGCGCGGTAGCGCGGCATGCCCGTTAAGATCGATTCCCCGCAGACGATGCAGATCGGATCCGGCTTGTCGGCCATTGCGGAGGCTCGAACGAGAGGGTGGTCACTCCGGCGAGGTCTCCCAGCGGAACCGTCGTTGGCTAGTTGGACCTTGGTCCCAGACCGTGATCCTATCGCTCCTCTTCACTGACATTCGTTCTGTGCCGAATCCTGTAGAACACATGCTGGGTCGCACCTCGTTCGGCTTCATGGCGGGTGAGAAATCGCTCCCGATAGGGACAGGAATCGCAGCTGACGATCCAGGACTTCATCGTCGGTGGGGGCCGTCTACTTAGAAGGCCCTGTGTTCTCCTTGCTCCCGGAGGGAGTGCTATCGCCGCCTTCGCATGTGGTGCAAGTCTCACGGGCGTCAGAAAGGAGCCGCCGAAGCGCCTCCGCTTCTTCACGAAGCTGTCTCACCTCGCATCTCAAGGCGGCATTCGCTCGGGCGAGATCGAAAAGCTGGAGCATGGGTATTCCTACGGTTTGCCTTTTGGGTCGGCCCCAGATGCGGGCGGTTCGCATGGATAGCCCGCCTTGTCCAAGCCTCCCTCACGGGGGCAGGGTATGTTTCGGCCAGGTACCGATGGGTGAACGGACTTAGCTGTCTCTGAGCTCGCGGGACTGCTCCCTCGCGGTTCCTGTTCTGAAGCCGGCCGCCGCTGGCAGGCCGACGCACCGACGAGGCAGAAACCCGCCAGCGCAA
>DATMQU010000296.1:0-5755 GCA_035566715.1 Vicinamibacteria bacterium | reverse complement strand
CTCGGGGGCACGCTCTTGCGATGGCTGGGCTACCTGGCGGACGCGATCTCCGTCACCCTCCAGTTCCAGATCGTGGTGGCCGCCTGCAACGCCGTCCTCACCCTGCCCGTGCTTCTTTTCGTCGGCATCCCCCACGCGGCGCCGCTTCTGTTCATGATTTTCCTGTCCGGGATGGTGCCGGTGGCGGGGAACTTCGTGGCGGGGGCGGTCTTGACCCTGCTCGCCTACCAGGCGAGCGGCTGGCCGGGGGTGGCCACCTTTGTGGGTCTGACCTTCCTCCTGCACAAGGTGGAGTCGTACTACCTCAACCCCCGCCTGGCCTCAAGGCACGTCCGCCTGCCCGGCTTCGTGCTCATCATCAGCCTGATCCTATGGGAGGACCTGCTGGGCTTCGTAGGCCTGTTCGTCTCCTTCCCCTTTCTTTACGTGGCGAGCCGGATCGGAGCGGAATTCAAGGAGCAGGACGGCGTCGCCGCGTCGCCCGCACCGCAGGTCGCGCGCGCCGGCTGAGAAAGACGAAGGGGAGCTGCCCGTTAAGACAGCTCCCCTTGTCCGACCGAAAGAGGAAGAACTACTTCTTGTCGTCCTTCTTGGTATCGTCCTTCTTGGTGTCGTCCTTCTTCTCTTCCTTCTTCGCGGTGGCCTTGGTGCTCTTCTTGTGGGTGGCCTTCTTCTCGTCCTTCTTCGCATCCGCCTTCTTGGTCTCGTCCTTCTTGGTGGGCTCGGCGGGAGTGGTGGTGGCCGGGGCCTGCGCGAACGCAACGCCGGAAGCGAACACGAACGTGATCAGCAGCGCCAACTTCTTCATTGGATTCAATCTCCTAAAGAGAGGGTTGAGAGTAAGACAACCATCAACACCCTCTAATCCAGCAAGACGGATGCCATCAGGAGCTTAGGGTCCTCTCAACCGTAACATGCTATTTCTGAATATGTTATGGACGGAGATGAGAAGGAGGGAGAGGAAGCCTCGGGGGTTGCCTGCACCCTTCCGAACAGAGACCTGCACGATTTGGTGCACCCCCGGCGTGCCACGGAGAGCCGCGGTGGTTCCCTGAGCCCGCCCTGGACCGTATGGCCCCCGCTACCGGATCGTGCCATGCTCTGCCGCCGGAGGATCCCATGAGCAGCCCCAGCCATCCCATCGTGCTCGTGGCCATGGGGGGCCACGCCTTCATGCAACCGGGCGAGGCGGGCACCATCGACGAGCACGAGCGCAACGCCGACGGCATCGCCTCCCTGCTCATGACCCTGGTCGAGCGCGACTACCACCTTCTCATCACCCACGGCAACGGGCCCCAGGTCGGCAACCTCCTCATCCAGCAGGAGGGCGCCCGGAAGGAGGTGCCCGCCTTGCCCCTGGACGTGCTCGTGGCCATGACGGAGGGGAGCCTCGGCTACATCCTGCAGCAGAGCCTGCTGAACCAGCTGCGGAAGAGGCAGATCCGCCGCTACGTGGTGACGGTGGTGACGCAGGTGGTGGTGGACGAAAACGACCCCGCATTCAAAGAGGCCCACAAGCCCATCGGGCCCTTCCTCGCCCGGGAAGAGGCCGAGCGCCGCCGCGACCAGATGGGCTGGAAGGTCAAGGAGGATGCCGGCCGCGGCTGGCGCCGCCTGGTGCCGTCGCCCCGGCCCCTGAAGGTGGTGCAGCGCCACATGATCCGCGACGCGGTCCGGGCCGGCCACATCGTGGTGGCCTGCGGCGGGGGGGGGATCCCAATCAAGCAGCTGGCGGACGGCAGCTACGCGGGGGTGGAGGCCGTGATCGACAAGGACCTGACCTCGAGCGTGCTCGCCACGGACGTGAACGCGGCCCTCCTCATCATCCTCACCGCGGTGCCCCAGGTCTACATCAACTTCGGCAAGCCCGGGCAGCAGGCCCTGGGCGCGGTCACGCTCGAAGAGCTGGAGCGGCTCCAGGGGGAGGGCCATTTCCCGCCCGGGAGCATGGGGCCCAAGATCGAGGCCGTGATCCGGTTCCTGCGCAGCGGCGGCCGGCGAGCCCTCATCACGAACGCCGAGAGCCTTCCCCAGGCCATCGACGGACGGGCGGGCACGCACTTCATCGGGGGGATCTGAGGCGAAGCCGCCTCAGCTCGAGACGCGGATCAGGCCCCGGAGCCGCGCGTGCTGGGGACCGCTCGGGTGGGCCCACTGGAGGCCGTAGCAGAGGGCGCCCGCGCCGTTGCGGCCGGTCTCGCCCCAGACGACGCGGCCAGCCGCCTGGAAGGGCTGGGGCTCGAGGGCGAAGCTCAGGCGCAGAACGAGGTTCTCTCCCACATCGAACGCGCCCGTCGTCCAGACACAGGCCCCCGCATCCGAGATGTTGGCGACCACGCCGAAGGCTCGGGGCAGTCCTTGGTTTTCGATGACCACGGTGACCGCGCTCCGCGGGATGACGCGGAGGGTATTGCGCTTGCGCATGGGCTTCGACTCCCTGTGCTACCGACCGTGCCCCAGGGACGCCCACGTCGCCGGGCCCCCTGGACGGCCCTACCGCCGGCCAGCAAGTTGAGACTACTCTCGGAGATGGGCCTGGTCAAGCGGGTGGGCCGGCGGCGGCCGCGGGCCGCTGGCTTCAGGGGCGCCCACACGCCAGCACCTGGGTCTGGACCCGGCGGCTGCTGGACGCGACGCCGTCGTCACTATCCGGAAATCGATTGCCGGGTGAACGCTGGAGCATGAGGCCCACGGCAAGCCGCTCGCGCGGGGAGAAGTCGGAGAGATCATAGATCTCCGGACCATTCCACATCAGGTCCCCGACGCGAGGGGAGTGCCCCAGGCCGAACGTGTGGCCCAGCTCATGGAGCACCAGAGGCAGGCGCCGAGCCAACTCGAGGCTGCGGAGGGCGACGGTCGCGCCCGTGATGGCGGCTCGGCCATCGATCTGGCGGCGGGTCACGCCTCCCGCGCCGAGTTGCAGGAGAACGGGGTCGTTGGGGTCGACCCAGGTGCTCACGGTCAGCGCGCCCGGGGGGGCCGCGTCGGCAACCGTGAACGTCACCTCTCCGCCCGTGGCCGCGGTGATGAGGGCGACCGCCTGCTCCTGGGTCGCGAGGGCCGCGGGGTCGGAACGGATCTCCGCCGAGGGCACGACGAAGACGTGGCCCTGAACGACCCGGGCCAGGGGCTGCCCGGCGGAGGGGCAGGTGGCTTCCGAACAGTTGTAGACGAGGCGGGCGGAGTACTCCTCGTCCAGTCCGGTAGGGCTGACTTTCGGCCACAGGCTGAACAAGCTTGACCGAAAGAGCGTCCGACGCTCCAGGAAGCCGGAGGCACTCACGTCCACATCCCGAGCGCCAGACGAGACCGTCCGCAGCACGATCTTGCCCTCGCCGTCCGTGGTGTAAGGCGTGCCGTCGACGAGCACGCGGGCCCCGGGCACCGGCTGCTGGGTCTCGCCGGAGATGATCGTGACGTCGTGGAGGGCGCGAGTGGAGGCCGCGGTTGTGGGGGCGGGAACGGTGGCGGCCGGCGTGGGCGCGGGAACGGCGACCGCAGGCGTGGGGCCGGTGGGGCTGCCCCCGTGGCACGCGACGAGGCTGGCGAGCGCGAGCAACGCGAAAGACTGCCTCATGGCTTCCCCCGGAGGTGACCGCGGCCATCTTCGGACTTGACCAGCCCGCGTCCGGCCTCGGCCTGCATTAGTGAGCTACGGACGGGCCGAGGCTGGGGACGTGATGGAAGTCACCCCCCGTACCCGTAGACAGCAAAGCGCGGGCCAGGTTCTTGGTTCCGGTTCTGTCCGCAACAAGCGAAGGCGAGCGCGGCTGCAACGCCACTTCCTGTCGCCTCCCAGCCACACCGGCGGCCACGGGCACTCTCCGTGCCATAATCGGCGCCGCCCAGCGTGGGGCAGCAAAGGGGGAGGGTGCCCGAGGTGAGGGAGGCGCGGTCATGAGCCCTAGCGGCCGCCCGGCCGAGCGCGTGCTGAGCTGGGGCCTGCTCGGAACCGCCCGCATCAACCGCTCCCTCATCCCTCCCCTCCGCGCCTCCAGCCGCAACCGCCTCCTGGCCGTGGCCAGCCGCACGGCGGAGCGGGCGCAGAGCTACGCGCGGGAGTGGGACATTCCCCGCGCCCACCCTGACTACGAAGCGCTGCTGGCTGATCCCGAGGTGGACGTGGTCTACATCCCCCTCCCCAACGCCCTCCACGCGGAGTGGACGGTCCGCGCGGCCAAGGCGGGCAAGCACGTGCTCTGCGAGAAGCCCCTGGTGCTGTCGGGGGAGGAGATGGCTCGGGTGGAGGCGGCGGCGAAAGAGGCGAGGGTAGTGGTGACGGAGGCCTTCATGTACCGCCACCACCCGCAGACCGAGCGCATCCGGGCGCTCGTGAGGGAGGGGGCGGTGGGGCGGCTCGGGCTGGTGCGCGGCTGCTTTACCTTCGAACTCACCCGACCCCAGGATGTCCGCCTAGACCCCGGGCTGGGGGGCGGCAGCCTGTGGGACGTCGGCTGCTACCCGGTGAGCCTGGCCCGCTTCGTGGTCGGCGCGGAGCCGGTGGAGGTCTTCGGCTGGCAGAGGAGCGGTCCCTCGGGCGTGGACGAGGTGTTCAGCGGGCAGATGCGATTTCCGGGGGATGTCCTCGCCCAGTTCGACTGTGGCTTCCGTTCCCCTTTCCGGGCGGAGATGGAGTTCGTGGGGACGGAGGGGGTGCTGCGCGTGCCCTGGCCTTTCCGCCCCGGGGAGGACGCGTCCGTGATGCTCACGCGGGGGAACGGGGAGACGGAGACCATTCCCACCGGGGGAGGGGACCGCTACGCCCTGGAGGTGGAGGACGTCGCGGATGCGGTTCTCAAAGGCACGGCGCCGCGGGTCAGCCTGGGCGAGAGCCGGGGCAACATGGTCGCCCTGGTCGCCCTCCTCCGATCGGCGCGGGAAGGCGGCCCGGTGCGGGTCGGCTAGGCGCGGAGGCTGGCCGCGGGGATGCGCGTCAGCAGGTCCTGAAGCTCGCCGCGGCTCTCGGCTCCAATCGTGAAGGCGTCCAGCACGGGCGAGGCGAGGGCGTAGGCGAGGGCCTCGTCCACGCGATGGCGCAATTGGCCCTGGCCCAAAATCTTCATCCCGATGACGCCCTTCCCCTTGCGCTTCATCTCCTCGAGGACGGGGAGCACGGTGCCGGGAGGCGCGTCCATGTAAGCCCCGATGGGGTTGAACCGGGCCAGGTCAACGTCGACCCAGTCCGTGGCGGCCGCGGTGCGGAGGGCCCCCAGGGAATGGCAGGAGACCCCGTGGGCCCCGATCACGCCCTTCTCCTTGGCCTCGCTCAGCACGGCCATGGCCCCCTCGCGTCGCCGGGGCCAATCGCCCTCGGTCAGACAGTGCAGGAGCAGAACGTCTATGCGGTCGGTCCCGATCTCGCGCCGGAAGCGGTCGAGGTCGGCACGCATCTCCCCCTCCGTGCTGGCTTCGGTCTTGGTCATGATCACGACCTGGTCGCGGCGGAGCGTCTTGAGGGCTTCCCGGGCGTGGGCATGGGTGCCGTAGGTGTCGGCCAGGTCCCAGAACGTGAGCCCCTGGTCGACGCCGGCCCGAAGGAGCTCGGCCAGGCCGGAGAGGCCCAGCTGGCGCGATTGATTGGAGCTGCCGCCAGAGCCATGGGTTCCCGTGCCCTGGGCCAAGCGCGAGACGCGGATGCCCGAGGCCCCGAGGGCAACGATGTCCTGGGCCTGGCGCGGGCGCGTGGCGGCGAGGAGAGGAAGGCGGCCCCAGCCGAGGAGGGCGGCGGTCGCGGTGCCCTGGCGGACGAAATCGC
>DATMQU010000295.1:0-9803 GCA_035566715.1 Vicinamibacteria bacterium | reverse complement strand
CTTCAAGGGGTGGGGGGGGCGCGGCGGGAAGCCCGGCCCTGCATGACGCTCTCCTGCGACTAGCCCACGACCCTTCGGTCGGCACGAGAAGCATGCTAACGTTCCTGGCCGTGCCGCCGGCCCTTTCCGCCCCCGCAGGTCAGGCTCTTGGGTAGGTCAAACGCACGGCAAGCGCGGAGCGTCATCCGCGGGCGATCGTTCCTCGGAAAGCGGAGGGGGCGGTAGTTGTCCAGACCGACGTCGGAGGGGCGAGGGCGTCGCTTCGCCCATCTCCTGGCCCCGCTGGTGCTGCTCTGTGCTCCGGCGCTCTACCAGGGGATCCAGACGACGCGGGCTCTCTCCTGGCCTCCGGATGTCGACCTCTACCGCGACATCGCACAAGCCCAGACGATGACCGACGGACAGCTTCTGGCCGACCCTTTCTACCGGGACCAGACGATTTGGTACAACCCCCTCGTCCCCTTTTTGGTCGCCGGTGCTTCGCGGCTGACGGGGCTGCCGGTTCACACGGCCTACACGCGGGCCGGCGCCTACCTCAACATCCTGGCTCCCCTCGCCTTCTTCTTTCTCGTCCGCGGGTTCTTTGGCCCCTTGGCCGCCGCCGTGGCCACGCTCGACTTCCTGTTCATCCGCGACCCCGGCGACCCCGCCTGGCTCTCCCCTTCCTATTCTCCTTGGCTGTATAGCAGCGCCTTCGCCCAGACCCTCTTCTACTTGACCCTCCGCGCCTATCACGCGGCCCTGGCCTCGGACGAGAGACGGTGGTATCTGGCGACGGGGGCGCTCCTGGGACTGACGTTCCTCGCCCACACCGCACCTGCCCTAATCCTCGGTATCGTGATCGCCTCTGGTTGGAGACTGCGGGCCGCGGCGCCGGGAACGGCCTGGGCACCCATCCTGCGACGGCATGCCCTCCTCTTATTGGTCGCTCTCGCGACGGCGGCGCCCTTCCTCTGGTCTATCCTTTTCCGCTACCACTTGCGGGTTCGGAACCCAACACCGTTGACCTGGTTCGGGGCCCCCCTGGCCGGAGGCGGGGCGGGCGGCATTCTCGCCCTGGGGCTCTCCGCGGAGACCGCGGTCGCCTTTTTGGGACTAGTCTGGCTCATCCTCAAGGACGAGCGCCGGCTCGAGGCCGGGTTGATCACCCGCTGGGCGGTAGCCGCGGGCGCGCTTCTCGTCTACACGTTGCTCGGGAATCCCTTCTTTCGCGCCGGGACTTCGCTGCCTCCTCTCCTTCCCCCGCATCACTTCATCTTCTCGTTGAAGGCCTTGGAGTCGGTGCTCGTCGGTTACGCCGTCTCCGGGCTCCTGCTCGGGATGGGTCGACGCTTTGACCTGACCGCTTCTCGGGTGGTGAGCAGCGGGGCCGCGCTCGTGGCCAGCCTGGCCCTGGGCGTTGGACTCGCCTTTCCTCGCTATCAGACGCGGGAGGCCTTCGTCATGGCGAGGCGGCAAGCGGAGAAGGACGACACCCGGACCACGAGGGAGGAGGCGCGAGAGTGGATCCGGAGCCATACCCGGCCGGAAGACGTATTCCTGGCCGCCGACGACCTCGCGCTGCTTGTTGTCGGTTCCGCCGGGCGAAAGACAGTGGCGCTCGATCCATACTTTTCGAATCCCTACGTGGACTGGAAGCGCCGTCGGGAAGGGCGAGACACGATGGTCGCGCTGTTGGAAGAGGGACGTTACCTTCCCTTCGCCACTCTCGCCCGCGAGTTCGGAGTGACGTTCGTGATACGCAAGAAGTCCGATGGTGTGCCGCTCGACGGGGTCTCTGGCCTCGCCCGAGAGTTCGGCAATGCCCGGATCACGATCTATCGTCTGGGAACGGGTTCGGCCGCCGACCTACGGCCGAACATCCCGGGAATAGTGAGAGGCACCTCGACGCCGATCGTGCAGAATCAGCTCTGGGACAGCTGAGGAAGCTTGGCGAAAAAAGGGTAAGAAGATACCGTGGCGGCCGTGGCCGCCTCTGATCCCCCTGCAGCGGGAGCCGGGGCGCCTCGAGACCGAGGCCCAACGAACAGCGGGGATCGTACCTAGGGGGGGGAGCGAGGAGAGATAGCGTCCCCCTTCCTCTCCGCCGCCCGGCCGCGGGGCCTCGCGCTTCTGGTCGTCGGCAACCCTCCTGCACGCCAGGGCTGGCTACCTCCACCACGGCCCCTCCGGCCACGCTCGGGGGCGGCGACGACGCCTAACCCCTCCTGGGTCAATTGGTTCTTGACGTCAGTTGGTCCTTGAAAGGGGGGCAACTCCGTGATAAAAGAGCTCTTTGCCCCGGCGGCGGTTGTGCTGAGGGGGCGGCTAGTTCTGAGCCAGCGGTCGTCGGGAAGGCCGCGGCCCCTTCAGGGGAGGAATGATGAAGACTACTTTTTTGCGGCGGCCAATCGGCCTCGCGCTGGGACTGCTCATTGCCGTGGCCTGCTCCTCCGGGACCAACCCGACGGCCGTTCCGAGCGTGTCACCGAGCACGTCACCGACCACCCTGGCCCCCGCTCCGGGCTCGACACCGGCTGCGACGAGTTGCCCGCTAGGGTACGGCACCGGAAAGTTCAGCTGCCAGGGCGACATACCCGGTCTCCTACCCCAGCTCCAAAACGCCATCGACAAGCTGACCGTGAGCCGGCCCGACCTCTTCGACCTGAACAACCCGCCGAGCGACCACGGCTTTCTGGTCCGTAACCAGGACGCCTTCTACACGGCTCTCATCGGCACCCTTCAGACGATGGGAATGTGTGGCCAGACCGACTACCTCAAGGAGATACTCTCCATCAAGTCGGACAACACCTACAGCGAGAACTATAAAGTCTTGACCTCCCAGTCCCGCATCCGCTGGGACGCCAAGAGCTACGTGAACACCTGCACACCCGCCAACTTCCCCCTCGCCCAAGGCCAGGCGGTGGCCAGAGTCGTCGTGTCCCTCTACGGAGTCCAGTGTCCGGACGGCGACGGCCCCAATGCGGCCCTGAAACAGGTACCCGCCGGCTGTCGGGGGTCGGCTACGGCCACGCCCAAGGATGCGGTCGGCGACGACGTGCCCTGGACCGAGCACGGTGGGGTCACGTGGTATCTTCAAGCCGGCGACGGGAACGTGGTCACCTATTGGACTCCGGACGCCAGCCAACCCTTTAACGTCCTCGTCTATGGCATAGCGGTTGGCGAGTTCAGCCTTTGCGCGACCGTCGATGGCAAGACGGGCTGCATGAACGGCACGGTCACCCCCGGAACGACTCGCTGATCCAGATACGCTTTTCGAGAACCCTCCGGGACGGCACAAGGCTCCAGGCGGCGCGATGGTGACCCAACATCTCCGCCGTCTCCTCGCCCTCGCCGCCCTCCTCGCCCTCGCCCCCGGTGGCCGGCTGCCCGCGGAGCCGGCGCCCATCCGGCCCCGGCTGGTCCTCGTGCTGACCATCGACCAGATGCGCTTCGACTATTTGACGCGCTTCGGCCCCCTCTTCAAGGGCGGGTTCCGGAGGCTGCTCGACCGCGGGGCGGTCTTCACGAATGCGCGCTACGCCCACGCCTGCACCGAGACCGGCCCCGGCCACGCTACCATCCTCTCCGGTCGGCACCCCAGCCACTCCGGGGTGATCGCCAATGCCTGGTACGACGCCCTGCTCGGCCAACGAATCAACGTGGTGGACGATCCCGTGGTGTCCACGGTGGGAGGCTCGGGGCGGGGGGCCTCACCCGCGAACTTCATCGGCTTCACCTTTGGCGACTTCCTCAAGCTTCGCTCCCCGGCCTCGCGGGTGGTGGGGGTGTCGCTCAAGGACCGGGGGGCCATCCTCCCCGCCGGCCCGCGCGCGGACGGCGCCTATTGGTACGAGACGGAGGGGGGACGCTTCGTCACCAGCACCTATTATCGGCCCACCCCTCCCGCCTGGCTTGAGGCGTGGAACCAGAGGCACCCCGTGGACGCCTACGGGGGGGGGACCTGGAACCGACTGCTGAGCGACGAGGGCCTCTACCGGCAATTCGCGGGCGAGGACGACGTCAAGGGCGAGTGGAACGGAAAGGACACCGTGTTCCCCCACCGGATACGGGGGACGCCCCCGTCGCGGGAGTTCTACGACGACTTCCGGCGCACGCCTTTCGCGGACGAGGTCACCCTCGAGGTGAGCCTGGCCGCCATGGCCGGCCACGAGCTCGGCGTCCGCGAGGCGACCGACGTGCTCGCCATCAGCTTCTCCGCCACCGACATCATCGGCCACACCTATGGGCCCGACAGCCAGGAGCTCATGGACCAGATGCTGAGGCTGGACCTCACCCTGCAAAGGCTGCTGGACGCGGTCGAGGCCCGGGTCGGCCCCGACCGCACGCTCCTCGTCCTGACCGCCGACCACGGCGTCCTGCCCCTGGTGGAGGTGCTCCAGGCGCGGGGGGTCGACGCCCGCCGCGTCCCCCCCGGGGTCTTCGAGAAGGCGGTGAGCGAGGCTCTGGCCGCCCGCTTCCCGAAAGCCAAAGGCCTCGTCGCGAGCGCGGATGGCCCCGACTTCTACCTCGATCTGGCCGCCCTTGGCCGCCAGGGCCTGCGGCGGGAGGAGGTGGAGGCGACGATCGAGAAGGCCCTTCTCGGAACGGGGGCCATCGCCGCCGTCTACACCCATGCCCGGCTGCTCGGGGAGGTGCCCCCCGACGATCCCTTCTTCCCCCTCTTCCAGAACGCCTTCTTCGAGCCGCGCAGCCCCCACATCCTGTCCCGGGTGAAAGAGCACGTCTATGTCGGGGACAGGACGGGAGGGACGGGCCACGGAACCGCTTACGACTACGACCGCCACGTCCCCCTCGTCTTCCTGGGGGCGGCGATCAAGCCCGGTTCCTACCCCGAGCCCTGCGGCCCGGAGGACATCGCCTTCACCCTCGCTCGGCTCCTGTGGCTCGACTACCCCAAGCTCGACGCCACGCGCGCCCTCACGGAAATGATGCGCTGAGGCCGGGCTCCCGGCAGAAGGCGGCGGTTTCGGGCCGGGTCGCTCATGCTACCATCCGATCGATGGCCGAGCTCGCGGTGCCCCTGCGTGCCGACGCCGACCCCGGGCCGACGTCTGGAGGGTGGGGACGGGCCCGCGCCCAGGCGCGTTCCCTGGGCCTTCCCTTCGAGCCTCTGGAAGGCGTCCCGGATGATCCCGCCCTCTGGTCGGAGGCGCCCCTGGAGCTGCTGGTGCGCTTCGGCTGCGCCCCCGTAGGAAGGGAGGGGGCACGGCTCATCCTGGCTTTTGGCGACCTGGAGGACCTCTCCCGGGTGGACGAGCTCGAGTTCCTGCTCGAGCGGCCGCTGGAGGCGGTGGTCGCGCCCGCGGAGCAGGTGGCGGCGCTCCTCCGCCGCCACCGGGGGGGCGAGATCCTGCTCGAGCAGGCCAGCGAGGGCCTGCGCCTGCAGTTCGTGGCCGACGACGAGACGGACGCGGTGGACGACCGCGGACGGCCCACGGAGAGCCCGATCGTGCGCCTGGTGGACTCCCTCATCCTGGGGGCCATCGACCGCCGGGCCTCGGACATCCACATCGAGACCAAGGACCGCGAGGTGCTGGCCAAGTACCGCATCGACGGCGTGCTCTACCCGGCCCTGGAGCCCCTGGACAAGCGGCACCACGAGACCATCCTGAGCCGGATCAAGGTGATGTCCGAGCTGGACATAGCGGAGAAGCGCGTCCCCCAGGACGGACGCTTCCGGCTGCGCGTGAAGGGGCGCACCATCGACTTCCGCGTGTCCGTGATGCCCTCCATCTACGGAGAGGACGCCGTCATCCGGATCCTGGACAAGGAGTCGCTGAACGCGGCCTTTAGGCGCCTGCGCCTCGACGTGCTGGGCTTCTCCGAAGCCGATCTCAGGAAGCTGCGCAAGTACGTAACCGAGCCCTACGGGATGGTGGTGGTCACTGGACCCACCGGCAGCGGCAAGACCACCACCCTCTACGCCGCCCTCTCCGAGATCGCCACCCCCGAGGACAAGATCATCACCATCGAGGACCCGGTGGAGTACCAGATCCCGGGCATCACCCAGGTGCCGGTGAACGAGAAGAAGGGGCTCACCTTCGCGCGGGGTCTGCGCTCAATCCTGCGCCATGACCCCGACAAGATCATGGTGGGGGAGGTGCGCGACCCCGAGACCGCCCAGATCGCGGTGCAGTCCGCCCTCACCGGCCATCTGGTCTTTACCACCGTGCACGCCAACAACGTGTTCGACGTGATCGGCCGCTTCCTCCACATGGGGGTGGAGCCCTACAACTTCGTTTCCGCCCTCAACTGCGTCATGGCCCAGCGCCTGGTGCGCGTGCTCTGCCCCCGCTGCCGGCGGGAGGCGGAGATCGCGGAGCCCCAGCTTCGGGAGTCGGGCCTCGACCCCGACATCTACCACGACCAGGCCTTCTACGAGGCGATCGGGTGCGAGGAGTGCGGGGGGACGGGCTTCCGGGGCCGGACCGCGGTGGCCGAACTCCTCGACATGTCCGACCGCATCCGGCAGATGATTTTGGAGCGGCGCCCGGCCGCGGAGATCAAGCAGTCGGCGCGGGAGGAGGGGATGACATTCCTCCGCGATTCCGCGCTGGAGAAGGTCTTTGCCGGCATCACCACCCTGCGCGAGATCAACAAGGTCACCTTCGTGCAGTAACTAGGGGCCGCCTTCCAGCCGCTTGCGGAGCTTCTCCAGGGTGGCCGCGTGGCTTGGGTCGCCGGCCAGGTTGCGGAGGGGGTCGCGGCCGAGCAGCCGCGCCATGAGGGACCGCCAAGCGCCCCCCTGGCCCCAGAGGTCGTAGAGCTCCTCGCTGCCATCCGGCCACTGGGTGTAGCGCCAGCGCCGGGTGCGCAGGCTCCGCCCCAGCTCCGGGGGCTGCCGGGGAACGAGCGAGAAGGCTGCCCGCTTCACGGGCGGCCGCGGGTCCTTCAGGAGCGGGACCAGGCTCACCCCCTCCAGGCCCTCGACCCGGGGCAGGCCCGCGAGCTCCACCAGGGTCGGGTAGAGGTCGACCGACTCCACGAGCTGTTCGCTGGGCGCGCCCGGCTGCCGGACGGAGGGGGCCGCGATGATGAAGGGGACGCGGAGGGACTCCTCGAAGAGCGTGTTCTTCCGCCAGAGGCCGGTGTGCTCGCCGAGATGGAAGCCGTGGTCGCTCAGCAGGACGACCACCGTCCGCTCCCAGAGCTTGAGCCGGTCCAGCGCCTCCAGGAGCACCCCCACCTGGGCATCCGCGAAGGAGACGCAGGCATAGTAGGCGGCGGTGGCCCGGCGCCTTAGGTCGTCGTCGGGGGCCTCCACGGGGCCGGTCAGGAACGCCCCCGGCCAGCGGGGGGGATGGCGCGTGATGGCGATCTCGGGGATGTCCTTCCAGTCGTCCGGCGGCTCGGGGGGGAGGAGGATGCGCCCGGGCGGGTAGAGGTCGAAGTAGCGGCGGGGAGCCACCCAGTGGATGTGGGGCTTGTTGAAGCCGGCGGCGATGAAGAACGGCTTGGCCCGGTGGGCGTCGATGAGGCGGGCCACCCGGCGGGCGGTGCGCCCGTCCGGCTCGTCCTCGTCCTTGTTGTCGGTGGCGGTCCAGGCCAGGGAGCTCCCCCCGGCCAGCAACCGCTCCTTCCGCGGCGGGGGCTCGTTGGCCTCGTCCCCGGGCAGGTAGGGCGTGTGCTCGGCCAGGTCCCAGCGGAACTGGTCCTCGAAGGGGCCGTGGTAGATCTTTCCGATCCGGGCCGTGAAGTAACCGTGGGCCTGGAAGTGCTCCTCCAGGGGAACCGCCCCCGGGAGCTTGTCGCGCGGTATCTGCAGGTTGTCCCAGACCCCCGTCCGCTCCGGGCGCCAGCCGGTCATGAGCGAGGTCCGCGACGGGCTGCACGACGGCACTTGGCAGTAGGCGCGATGGAAGGCGCGCCCCGCGTGGGCGAGACGGTCGATGTTGGGCGACCTCACGTCATAGCCGTAGCTGCCGAGGCGAACGTTCAAGTCGTCCACGATGATGAGCAAGACGCTCAAGGGGGCGGACGCAGCAGGGGCGGGGCCGGGAGGGGCGGGGAGGGCCGCCGCCTGGGGACCGCCATCGAGCAGGGCCTTCGCTTCGCGCAGGGCCGCCGCCTGGGCGGGGGACCGGGCGAGGTTGGTGTACTCGTGGGGATCGGTCCCGTGGTCGTACAACTCCCGGCTCCCGTCCGGCCACTCCGTGTAGCGGTAGCGGTCCGTGCGCACGCTGCGCCCGAGGGGCCCCGCTTCCCGCCGGACGCTCGACCGCGCGTAGGACTTCACGGCCCGCCCGGGGTCCCGCAGCGCGGGCAGGAGGCTCGCGCCCTCGATCCCGGGGGGGGCGGGCAGGCCGGCGAGATCCAGGACGGTCGGATAGAGGTCGATGAGCTCCACCACCTGCCCGCTCGCGGCGCCCGGCTGCCGGAGGCCGGGGGCGGCCATGATGAGCGTGACCTTGAGGGCGTCCTCGAGGAGCAGGTCCGTGCGCGGCAGGGAGGGGCCCGGCCAGGGGGGATCGTCGCCCATCACCGCCACCACCGTGCTCTCCCTGAGCTTCAGCCGGTCCAGCGCCTCCAGCAGCGCGCCCGCCTGGGCGTCGAGGTAGGACAGGTACGCGAGCTCAGCGGCCAGGGCCCGGCGCCGCTGGTCCTCCGGGAGGGGGGGCGGCGCCGCCCGGGAGGGAGGGGCGACGCCCGCGTCGGCCAGGGCCAGGGGCGGGATCCCGTCCCAGTCGACGGTGGGTTGGGGGGGGAGGGAGAGTTGCTGGGCATTGTAGAGCTCGAAGTACTTCGGGGGGGGGACCCAGCCGGGGCGGGGGCGGTTGAACCCCACGATCACGAAGAAGGGACCGTCCCTCTTCTCCTCCATGATCCGCGTGGTCCGGGCCGCGGCCTCGTCCGGGGAGGTCTCCTCGGCCACGTCAAAGTGGAGGGCATCGTCGCCCGGAGGGCCAAGAAAGCGGCCCACGCGGGCCGTGAAGTAGCCCCGGCTCCGGAGCTGGTCGGGCAGGGGAACCGATCCCGGCCACGGATCCCCAGGCTCGAGGTCGCCCCAGATGCGGGTCGTCTCCGGGCGCCGGCCGAGGAGCAGGGAGACCCGGGCCGGCACGCGCATCGGGTACCCCCGATAGGCGTGGTCGAACCGGCGTCCCCGTCCGGCCAGACGGTCGAGGTGGGGAGTCCTCACGCCCGGCTCGTCGCTGCCGAGCCGGAGGGCGACATCGTCGAAAGCCAGGAGCAGCACGTTGGGCTTCCGCAGCCGTGCTTCGGGAAGTGGGCGGGCCGCGCAGCCGGGGAAGGAGCCCACGGCCAAAAGCGCCGCCGCGAACGGCCTGGTCCACTTCGGGGTCATCCGCTCCTTTCTTCAGCCGGCCCTCGGAAGGCTAAGCGCCCCGGGCTTCCCGCGTCAACAACACCCCTGCGTTGCGGCCGCGCGAGGGCCCGTGCTACGCTCGCTCCGGTCGCCGGGAGTTCGGGCGCCGCCCCCCGCCATCCCGCTGGTCGGGCCGTCCTGCCCCTTGAGTCAAAATGAGGATCGGATGACGCCTGGCTCGCGATCAACGCTTTGGGCGGGGACGGCCTTCCTGGCCGTTTCCGCCGCCGCCTGGGCGCTCTGGTCCTCGATCCCTTCCCCCCGGGTGGAGCGGGTGATCCTGCTCGGCTTCGACGGCGCTGCTCCCAACCTGATCGGGCCCCTCCTGGAGGCGGGCCGGCTCCCCGCCATCAAGCGGCTGATCGAGCTCGGGGCCTACGGCCCCCTGCGGTCGGCCCATCCCACCAAGAGCGCCATCCTCTGGACCTCCATCTCGACCGGCAAGACCATGATCAAGCACGGGATCATCGACTGG
>DATMQU010000294.1:0-3978 GCA_035566715.1 Vicinamibacteria bacterium | reverse complement strand
CCTTCCTCTCCGACCATCTTCCCGGCCCCATCCGCGTAGAGCCCTTGCGGTACTTTCCGGTGGTGCGGGACCTCGTGGTGGACATCACGGACTTCATGCGAAAGCTCAAGAAGGTGAAGCCCTGGATCATCCGCAAGGAGGAGAAGCCGCTGTCGGAGGGGGAGTACCGCCAGACTCCCGATGAGCTCGACGCCTATAAGCAGTTCAGCATGTGCATCAACTGCATGATCTGCTATTCCGCCTGTCCCATTTACGGCCTGGAGCCGACTTTCATCGGTCCCGCCGCGATCGCCCTCGCCCAGCGTTACAACCGGGACTCCCGGGATCAGGGGGCGGGGGAGCGCCTGGAGATCCTGTCCGAGCACGACGGTATCTGGCAGTGCACGTTCGTGGGAGAATGCACCAAGGTGTGTCCCAAGAACGTGGATCCGGCGGGGGCCATCCAGCAGTACAAGCTCACGAGTGCGCTCCATTGGGTCCGGACCCTCCTTCCCCGGGGATGACATGAGCTCCCCCGCCCGCTACACCCCCTACCATCCGAAGTGGTATCGCCGCCGGGTCTCGGTCTGGTGGTGGCTGGAGACGGGCTCCTACACAAGTTTCGTCCTGCGCGAGCTGACCAG
Organism: Vicinamibacteria bacterium; assembly: GCA_035566715.1. GTDB lineage: Bacteria > Acidobacteriota > Vicinamibacteria > Fen-336 > Fen-336 > DATMML01. The sequence goes on along the minus strand of DATMQU010000294.1, from coordinate 3,355 downwards.
CGTCTTCGTGGCGATCTTCGCGGTGGTCATGCTCTGGGAGCTGCGCGCCCTGGCCCAGGGTCCGGCCGCCTACGCAACCTTTCTCGCCCGCTTGAAGACGCCCCCCTTCCTCGCTCTCCATGCGCTGGCCTTCCTGTTCGTGGTCTTCCACTCCATCACCTGGTTCAACCTGGCCCCCAAGGCCATGGCGGTGCGGTTCCGCGGCAAGCGCGTGCCCGACCTGGTTGTGGCCGGACTCAACTACGGGGCGTGGCTGTTTCTGTCCGTGGTCGTGGCCTTCATCCTCCTGCGCGGCTGAATGACAAGACCCCTCACGCCTCTCCTCTGGTTCCTGTTCAGCGTGGGGGGGACCCTGGCTGCCCTTCTGTTCCCGGTTCACCTCTTCCTCACCGGGTTGGCTTTTCCGCTGGGCTGGCTGGAGGCGCCCTCCTACGCGGCCCTGCTCGGGCTCCTCAAGCAGCCCCTGACCCGGCTGTACCTCTTCGTACTCATCGCCTTGCCGCTCTTCCACTGGGCCCATCGCTTTCGCTACACGCTCTACGATGGCCTGCAGCTCAAGCACCTGACCGAGCTCATTGCCGTCCTTTGCTACGGCACCGCCCTCGCCGGTTCGGCCATGGCCGCCTACACGCTGTGGAGGATCCCCTACTAGGCTCGCGGGAGGGACTCATGTTCGAGCTCAAGCCTCTGTCCGAGAAGGCCGTCCCCAGGGCCCTGGAGAGAGCGGAACGGTACCGTCTCCTGAACGAGCCCGCGGAGGCCGAGAGCATCTGCCAGGACGTCCTCCGCATCGAACCGGAGAACCAGCAGGCCCTGATCTCTCTCCTTCTGGCCCTCACCGACCAGTTCGAGGGCATGGCCCGGGATGTCAACCAGGCCCGGGAGCTGCTGCCGCGGCTGCGCGGCGAGTACGAGCGGGCCTACTACGCGGGGATCATCTGCGAGCGGCGGGCCAAGGCCCAGCTCCATCACGGGGGACCCGCGTCCGGCTTCGCGGCCTACGACTGGTTCCGCGAGGCCATGATCTGGTACGAGAAGGCGGAGACCATCCGCCCCCCCGGGAACGACGACGCCCTCCTGCGCTGGAACACCTGCGCCCGCATCCTCATGCGCCACCCCCACCTTCAGCCCGGACCGCAGGAACGCACGGAACTGCCCCTCGAGTAACCGTGCCGCAGCGCTACCGCCGGCCACCCTACGTCCCCGAGGCCCCGCCCCCGCCTCTTCCGCGGGGGCCCTTGGCCGGGCTCGAGCCCGACCGCTCTTGAGGGTTACGGATCGACGATCCGATCGTTAAATGGCCGAGCTCAAGGTGGGGACGGTCGTGGACTGGCAGCGGTTGTCGCCGATCCTCGCGACCTTCTCCCTCCTGCCCCCCGCCGGGGACCCGTTCCCGGACTACAAGCCGGGCCAGTACATGGCGCTCCGGCGCGACGACTGCCGGATTACGAAGCGGGTGGTCGGCCCGGACGGACACCCTACGATCGTGCCCGTCCTGGACGAGGCGGGGCGGCCTCAGCGCGGCCCCGTGACGCACTCCTATTCGATCGCCTCCGCACCCCACGAGACGCGCGCGGGGGGATACCTCGGCTTCTACGTGGTGCTCGAGACGGATGAGAAGAGCATGCCCGGCCGCCTCACGGAGTCTCTTTTCCGGATCCACCTCCCCGAAGACAGCGCGGTCAAGTATGTGAACCGAATCGTGGGGGACTTCACCCTCGACAAGCGGGCGAGGGGTTTCAAGAGCGTGCTCCTCGTCGGTACGGGGACGGGACTGGCTCCCTTCGTTTCCATGATCAAGCAGCTGCACCATGACGCGGAGCGGGGCCCGAGCGACGGTGTCCGCTACACCCTCCTTCACGCCAACCGTACGGCCGAGGAACTGGGCTACCACCAGAGCCTCCAGGCCATCGAGGCCGCCCAGCGCTTCGACTTCGTCTACCTTCCCAGCGTCAGCCGACCGCGGCCGGGTGTCGCCGACCCGACCTTGGGACGGGGCCGGGCCAACAACCTGCTCCGCCACATCTTCGGCATGCCCCTGCGGGAGGAGCAGGCGGTGCTCGAGGCGGAAGCCAAGGGGGAGAACGCCGCGCCCGCCCGGGGGGCCCTGCAGAGCGTGGTGCGGCCCGCGTTGCCCGGGCACCGCTCCCCGGCCGAGTTGCGCGAGAGACTCCCCCCCCCGCAGACGGTGGTCCTGACCTGCGGCAACCCCTATCTCATGGCCGACATCAAGTTCATCGCGGAGACGAACGGGATGCGCTTTGAGAAGGAGGATTGGTGAGGCGGGGGGCGGGAGGGGGTCGGGGGCAAGCCTCGCCCTCCCGGCCTCGGCTCAGGCGCTCGGCTTCAGGATCAGGCCCTCGTTCCGTCTGCCGTTCATCTTCACCAGGATGGGCTGGGCCAGCCGCAGATGGCGCACGTGGCTCACCTGGCTGAGAGCGGGCTGGGCGTCCAGCCATTCCCAGTCGAGGAAGCCGTCCCCGCTCTCGGGGTTCACCGTGAAATAGCCCACATTGAAGGAGGTCAGGTTCTGGAAGAAATGGGTTCCCTGGGAAGGCGTGACCTTGAGGTCGCGGAGCCCCGCCTCCACGATGGTCTGGGCGCCCGAGACCTGGTCCCAGGTGACGGGGATGCCCAGCCACGGATCGCGGGAGCCCCAGCGCCCCACCCCGATCAGCAGGTAGGGCGTGCGGTGGTCGAGCAGCTCCGCGTTGAGCCTCCCCACCTCCGAGGCGGCCTCCGGGCTCCGCGCGCGCTCGAAGCGCTGGAAGTCCACCACCACCAGGTCCCGTATCCCCTCGATGCGGCCGTTCCCGAGTACGCGCCGGCTGCGGCAGAGGACCGTCTCCTCCCTCACCTCGCCCAGCTCCAGCTCCTCCGTCTCCCGGGAGAGGGCGAGGGGCCGCATCTGTAGGAACCCGAACTCCCGGGGCTGCCCGGGCGGGGGCCGGAGGTCGACCGCAAACTCGATCTCCACCGGGCCGCCCATTCCCGCCGCCCCCATCCCCATGATCACGTCCAGGACCTCGGCCAGGGGGAAGAGGCCGTGCTTGAGCACGGGAGCGAAGGTCACCACCCGCACCCCGTGGCGGGAGAGCCCGTCGTACACGGCGTCATTCTCCGGCGAGTAGGTGGACCCCAACGAAGCCAGCGTCCCATCCGCCTCCGCAACCTCCAAGCCGTAGGAAACCTCGTGTATGTTCTCTTCCCCCGATTCCTTCTCCAGGGCCACCGCCCAGAACTCGCGCTGCGCGCTCTCGAGCATGTCGGAGACGGAGGAGAACTGGGGGACATGGCGCGGGTAACGCGGGCAGAAGCGCAGGCAGGCGCCTCCCTCCGCGATGCCCCTCCCCAG
>DATMQU010000293.1:0-6165 GCA_035566715.1 Vicinamibacteria bacterium | reverse complement strand
ACCCCGGCGGACACCCTTGCGGCGCTGCTCACCCAGGACCCGCCCGAGATCTCCGCCATCTCGCAGCCCGTCCCACGGGCTCTCGAGCGCTTGGTCCGGCGGTGCCTCGAGCGGAACCCGGAGGAACGCTTCCAATCCGCTCGCGATGTCGCCTTCGGCCTCCAGGCGGTCTTTGAGGGCGGCGTACCCTCACCACGCCGCCGCGCGGGTGGCGTGGCCCTGCCGATTGCGCTGCTCGCCCTAGCCGGCGTGGCCTTCCTAGCGGCACGCGCGGGCATGACGGTCAGCGGCAACGCTGGCGGACGCGTTCTGTGATCTCGAATGTGCTCGGCGGGTTCTCGCCCAGCCCCAGAGTGTGGAGCATCTCGTGGATCACCATGGCCTCCGCCAGAAGCCCGCTCTCGAGCTCGATCTGAGAAAAGCGGGCGTTGAGCCGCCCGACGCCCGCGGGGCAGACGAAGACGCGGGGCACGCCCGGGGTGACCGCCATGATCACCGCCGGGGGCCGGCACGCGGGCAGCAGCGACCCGTCGAGGAACGAGAGCTGGAGGAGGTATTGGGAGAGGCTGATTCCAAAGCCTTGAAGGTTCGATTGCAGAGTGCGCCCGGCGCCATCCCTGAAGTCTGTCAGGAGCTTGCCGCACTCCGGATCGTCCAGACGGGCCGCGGCGCGTGCTCTCACGCGCTCGACGACGGTCCAGTCGTAGGGGGTCAGCGGGCGAAGGTAGGGGACGGGCCCGCGCCCGGCCTCTAGCCGTCGGGAGAAGAGAAGGACGGCCGTGACCAGGAAAAAGGCGCTGACGAATGAACGCTGAGCGGACATCGGCGACTCCTTTCCGGGAGCCGCCTGGCCAGGCGAGTTCCGTTACGCTCCACTCTGGAATATGCGCGGCGCACCCCGCCAAGTCCTGAGGGAATTCGGACGCTATTCGCAGGATTTCCAGGACTGCTGATGCGTATCGCCTTCTCCGAGTTTGTCGTGGATAGGGCGACCCGCCAGCTCTTCCGGGGCGGGACGGAAGTGCACCTGGAGCCCAAGGCTTTCGAGCTCCTGGAGTTGCTGCTGACGCACCGACCGGAGGCCGTCTCGAAGACCGAGATCCAGCGGCGGCTGTGGCCGGACACCTTCGTGTCCGAGTCGAGCCTCACCGGGCTGGTGGCGCAGGTGCGCAGGGCGCTGGCGGACGACCGCCGGCAAGAGCGCTTCCTGCGCACCGTCCACGGCTTCGGCTACGCCTTTAGCGGAGAGATCGCAACGAGCCCCGAGAGGGAACCTGGTCTCGCCGCTCGGCTCATCTGGGAGGACTCGGAGTTCGTCCTAAAGCCTGGAGACTACTTGCTGGGCCGTTCCGAGGACGCGTCGGTCCGTATCGATGCTCCGGGAGTGTCACGACGCCACGCGCGCATCGTCGTGACGGAGGACCGCGCGACGATCGAGGACCTCACGAGCAAGAACGGGACTTTCCTGTGCGAGAGACGACTCGACGGACCGACACCCCTCCGCGACGGGGACCGGCTTCGCCTGGGCCGTCAGCTCCTCGTGTTCCGGAGCGCGGGCGTGGCGGCATCGACCCGCACGGATAGCCCGCCGCCCGTGCGGAGTGCCTAATGTGGGAGGCTCTGTAGGCTAGGCGCCTGGGGTCCCTTAAGTCCCCTCCTCAGCTCAGGCCGATCCAACCCCCGGCTTGTCGTTCGCGGCCATCGCCACGGGCAACGCGCGAAAGGGCGCGAACTGCAGCCACGTCAGTGACCGCCAGGCCCACTCGAGCGGCCCAAATCGGAAGTGCTCGAGCCACGCCCGGCAAGCCCAGACCTGGACCGCGAACAAGCTGAGGCCCATCGGGATAGTAACGCTGTTGCCGAAGCGGCCCAAGAGGCCAAGGCCGATGCCGAAGAAGACTAGCACGCCGACCACGGTCTGCCCCACATAGGCACTGAGGGCCATTTGACCCACCGGTGCGAAGCGGAGGAGGCGAGGCTGCCAACGCGGACGCAGGAAGAGCAGGGCGAACGCCGCCACGTAGAAGAGAGTCATGGCGCTGTTCCAGAAATCGAAGACGCAGAAGCCGGCGATGATCGGCCAGCTTGTGAAGTCGGGCAGCGTGCCGGCCCCTTGCTGCTGCGACCGGCCGCCGCCCGCGGCTTGGAGGACCGCGAAGAGAACGCCGGCAATCAGGGGGACGAGCAATGTGACCGCCCCCGTCCAGCGCCAGAGCCGGACAAAGAGCCGTCGGCGGGTCTCGACATCCTCGAAGACCCGGTGCCGCCCCGCCAGGAGGCCGAGAAGGAAGAGCCCGAACGTTTGGTAGCCCCGCCCGAACGGTCCGAGCTGGAACTCCCATTTGGCCTGGAACCCCTTGGTCGCGTGGAGGCGGAAGATCTCCGACACTTTCCCCTCCTTGAGCGCCCGCCAGTGCTCTTCGGCCTCCCCAGTCATCCGGTCCTGCAGGGACTGCAGTTCGGCGGGCGTCGCGGGGCCCTGGACCAGCCGCTGGGTGATCCGCGGCGCGCCAACGAGAAGGAGGACGGCGAGGACGAGCAGCCACCGGTCAGGGGCCCGGTAGCACAGGATGAGGGGGATTCCGAGCGCAGCGTAGACGGTGAGAATGTCGCCGCTGTAGGCAAGGCCATGGAGCCAGCCGATCGCGAAGAGGATGAAGAGTCGCCAAGCGAAGCGGGGACGGAAGTCGGTCCCCGGACGATTGCGCTCGGCGCGCTGCATCTGCAGGACGAAGCTGAGGCCGAACATGAATGAGAAGATGCCGAACCCCTTGCCACGGATGAAGATCCAGGACAGTGCCTCCAGCACCCCGTCCGCCGTCCCGTGGATGTTGTACGGCTGCCCGGGGGGCGGCATGAAACCGAGGTACTGCTCTCCGAAATGGGCCATGGCGATCCCCGCGAGCGAGAACCCGCGCAGCGCGTCAATGAGACGGATGCGGTCGCTCATGGTGTGCCCTCTGGGGTCAACGCCTTCAAGCGATGCCCCGTTTCCTCAAGGTGTGTCTCCCCTCTGCAACGCAGGGTGGCGCAGTAGAGCGCCGGCAGGTCGCCTACGCCTGCACCGGGGTTAAAACTCCTTCGCTCGAGCATGGGGGTGAGGGCCCCTTGGCCTCTGGGTCAGGATGCCGCGCTCAAGTAGGCAGCGGCCAGGGAAGGCCTCACTACCGAGGTCAGTATCCGATACCCCTCCTCGTTCAAATGGATTCCATCCCACCCGAAGCCTCGTGGCTGTCCGTCCGCGCCCAGAAGGGCCGGGACGACGTTGATGAAATGGAGCCTCTCTTCCGACGCGCAGTGCCTTTTCACAAGCTCGTTGGCCGCTTCGAAGGAGGCCGCTGATGAGGCTCGCCGCTTTGGTGGCTTGATCGAAATGAAGTGGATCGGAACATTGGGCAGACGAGCATGGATCCTCTCGCAGAAGGCACGGAAGGCTGACAGTACCTCAGCCGGGGTCTTCTTCCTCGACCAAAGGACCCCCGAAATGTCGTTTTCTCCAGCGTAAAGGACCACGGCCTGTGGCCCGTGGGGAATGATGATCCGATCGACATAATGGGTGATCTGATCGATCCGAGCACCGTTGATGCCGCGGTTGAGGACGCTCAGTGGCGCCATATCTTCTTGCAATGAGGACCAGTGGGCGATCGTCGAGCTTCCCGTAAAGACAATCACGTCGCGCCGTGGTCGACTCAGTCGGTCCCTAGCCCTAAACCAGAGCACCTCCGGCGCCAGGGCTCGTGGATCATCGAGGGTAAACCTGGCGACGTACAGCGCCCAGAGCACAGAGAGCCCGACGGCCTCCAGCGCGAGCGCGCGGAAGGGGCTCGACGTGGCAACGGCGAGAAACACGTACACACCGAGTAGCCCGATCACGGCTCGTATCACACCCGCTCCCTGCGTCGATGTCCGACCAATGTCATATCCTCTGAGGCCCTCCCGGGGGTCCACCAAGCACGGCGCTGGGCGGCCGAGCCCGGGATTCGAGTCCAGGTGAGCATCAGTAGCGAAAGCGGTAGCCTAGCTCCCCGTAGACTTGCCGTGGTTCAGACCAGTGCGTACCCCCGAAGGTGGCGCTGTTATCGAGGAGAAAAGATTGGTTCGACACGTTGAGCGCGTGGACGGCCACCCTCCAATTGGCGCCAAACTCCTTGCCCGCCGAGAGATCGAACGTTGCGTGCCCGGGGAGGTGAGCCGGGGGGGGCTCGCTTCCATCGGAAAAGCCGGAACCGTAGTGGACGAGCGCCGCCGCGTAGACGTGGGCGGGAAGGTTGGCGCGAAGGGAAACGCTCAGGGTGTGGCGCTGGTCGTGGTCGAGCGGGAAGTATCCGCCGCTAGAGGGCGGGCTGAAGTTGGTCAGACCCCCCGTCACCGCTCCCTGGCCCTCCGCGTGCTGCAATGAATAGGCAACCGAGACCTCCCCCGCGCTCCAGGTCCTGGGCGAGCGGAGGGTGACCTCGAGCCCTCGAATCCGTGCTCGGTCGACCGTGATCGGAAAGAAGATGTTCGAGTTGTTGATCGCGTTGTGGTCGAAGAAGTTCCTCACCCCGGTCCGGAAGTAGTTCGTGTCGAGAGCCCAAGCCTTGAAGGGGATGGTCAGCCCAAACTGGTGCTCCTCGTCACGTTCTCCCCGTAAGGGCAGGAATCCGAAGCCCTGATCGAGGGCGAACTGCAAGAGGGGGCCGGAGACGGTGGAGAGCGGCGGCGCCTGGTAGTACCGCCCATAGAACCCGTGCACGGTCCACGCGAGGCGCGGGATCCGGATCGTCCCCCCAACCCGGGGACTCGCCGCGTTCTCGTTGACCGAGGCCGCGAAGTGCGTGAGGCGCAGTCCTGCCGTCAGGGTCAGCCAGTCTGTGGCCCGGTACTGGTCTTCGAGGAAGAGTACCTCGAGGTTCCCTGTCGGCTTCTCCTGGTGCTGCAGGTTCAGCCCGCTGCCGTCGGTGGCCTGGAGGCCGAAAAACGAGTCGTCAGACTGGTGAAAGCCGTAGAAGCCGGCGCGCGCATCGTGACGACCTTTCCGGAGGCTCACGACAACCTGCGCTCCGGCGTAGGTGGAACTGCGCTTTTCCTGGGGGATCAGCGGAGTATCGCTCGCCCCCCCGGCGTACTCCGCACGGTTGAAGTGGAAGAAGGGCGATGCCACGAGCTGGACTCCGGACCCGAACGAATGGACCCAGGAGAGATTCACGAAGCTGTCGGCTTCTCGCTCTTCGTCGGCCATGCCGGCGGTTTGGGTATCCGGGTCGTTGGGGATCTGGTAACGGTCCCCACGACCGCTAGCGACCAGTCGCAACTGGTTCGAGGGCGAGGCGCTGTAGATGAGCGAGACGAAGCCCCCATAGCCGCGTGAATCGTCGTGGAGGATCGAAGACGTCGGGGTGGACAGGCCGTAGTCGCTGCGGTTGAAGTTTCCGCTCGCATAGTAGGCAAGCCGCTCGGAGTGGTCGCCAAAGCTCACCTGGTCGTTGGTCTGGCGAAAACTGCCGAAGCTGGCCGCGACCTCGGCCTGCCGATCGCGCTCGAATCCCGTTCGTGGCACGACATTGAACACGCCGTAGGTTCGATCGCCGTACTCCGCGGAGTACCCCCCCCGCTGAACCTCCAGATAATCGATGTCTCGAGGGTCGAACTGCGGTCCCACGTTGCTTGCGATATTCGTGTTCGCCACCGGCACGCCGTCGACAAGCCACGTCACCTGGTGGCCGCCCCGGATGTGGAGCTGGTCGTGGGTCATCCACGAGCCGGGCACGTAGTCCGTGATCAGGGAGAGGCTGTTTGCCCGGGCGGCCCCGGGCGTCTTGGAGATGTCCTCGCGGCTGAGGAGCACGGTGGGGGTCGGGGACTCGGACCCGGCCGCCTCCGCGGTCGCCACGACGTCAAGACTCTGGGAAAGACGTACGACTTGCAGTTGAATTCGCAGGACGGGGGTCCCCGAAGAGCGGACGGTGACGGACTTTTCGACCGAGCCGAATCCGCTCTGGGAGACGGTCACCGTGTAATCACCGAGCGGAATCGTGCCGAAGGCAAACGATCCCGAGTCATCCGTGTGCCCCGTCTGCGAGAAGCTCGATGTGCGGGCCTTGAGGGTCACGGTGGCGCCCCTGATCGTTTGATGCTGCGGGTCCTCCACGACCCCGCGCACTTCGCCCAGAATCGACGCCCGGG
>DATMQU010000292.1:0-3734 GCA_035566715.1 Vicinamibacteria bacterium | reverse complement strand
CGGGAGGTGGTCAAGACCACGGCCACCAGGATCAGCGCCGCCCCCCCCAGAAGGCTCGCAGAGACCGGCTCCCCCAGGATCGCCGAGCCCAGGGCCACCGCCACCAGGGGGTTCACGTAGGCGTAGGTGCCCACGGTGCTCGCGGGCAGCTCGTTCAGGCAGTAGGCAAATGCGGTGAAGCCCACAAGGGAGCCGAAGACCGCGAGGTAGGCCAGGGCCACCCAGGCCCGGGCGGAGGCTGCGCCCAGGAGCCCGAGGTCCTCTCCAAGGAGGCGCGACAGCACGAAGAGCAGCGCCGAGCCGGCCAGCATCTCGACCGCGGAGGCGGTCAGCAGGGGCAGCCGCCGGGGCACGGACTGGGCGTAGAGCGAGCCCGCCGCCCAGGACAGACAGGCAAATTCCAGGGCCAGGATTCCGGGCCAGTGGCCGGCGGGCACGCCCCCCTCCGGGCGCACGACGAGACCAACCCCCCCCAGGCCGACAAGCGTGCCCAGCCAGACGCGCCCCGTCCAGGCCTGCCCGCCCGGTCGCCAGCCATCCATAAGGGTGAGCCAGAGCGGGACCGTGGCCACGACGAGGGCCGCGATCCCGCTCGGGATCGTCCGCTCCGCCCACATGACGAGCGCGTTGCCCCCGGCCAGCAGCAGGACCCCCACGAGGGCGTAGTCGAGGAGCTGCCGGCGGTCCGGCCGGCCGCGGGAGCGGTCGGCGAAGAAGGCGATGACGGCCATGACCAAGCCGGCCGACGAGAAGCGAAGGGCAGCTCCCAGGAAGGGCGGTATCTCCCGCACCACGATCCGTATGCCGAGATAGGTCGACCCCCACACCACGTAGATGACGAGGAGGGAAAGCCAGGGCAGCAGCCTTCGGGGGCGAGGGGAAGTCATGATCAGGGTAGGAGGGCCGGCTCCACCGGCCCCAGGGGGCCCTTCTCGACCAACGTCTCGAGCACGAAAGCGGTGCGCGACGACTGCAGGGCGCGGGTGGCCTGCAGGTCGGCGAGGAGGGCGCTGACGTCCTCGATCCGGCGGCACTGGATCTGGGCCACGAAGCAGTCCTCGCCGCTCACGCGATAAACCGACCGCACCAGGGGGCTCCCGGTGAGCCGGCGCAGAACGTCCTTTTCCTTCTCGCGGGAGACGCCCCCGTCGAGGGTCAGCCGAATCTGAGCCCGCACGGAGAGGCCGAGGGCGGCGGGGTCTACGTCGGCCCGGTAGCCCCGGATGACCTCCCTCCGCTCGAGGTCACGGATCCGCTCGGCCACGGCCTGCCGGGAAAGGCCCAGGTCCTTGGCGAGGTCGGCCGCGGTCCGCCGGCCGTCCCGGGAAAGGGCAAGCAGGAGCCGCCCGTCCACGGGATCCAAGGCCCCACCCGCCGGAGAATTCCGCCTCATTTCCATACACTACGCAGGATTCCTGCAAACCGTTCCATCGAATGTCAATGTGTTGGCGCCCAGCGTTTGACAAAGGCTCGAAAACCAGCCGTTGCCCGGACGCGGGTGGCGTTAACATCTCTTGACCCAAAAGGCTCTTGACGGCGGTGTATGGCTGGAAACACAATTCGGATCTTGTCGGCCGGTGCCTCAAGCCCGGCCCGATCCCGCGAGGTGCAGCATGCCCAAGCCTCCCTCCCCCGAGGACGGGACCCCCAGCCCGGGATTCTCCCGGCGCGCCTTCCTGAAGACGGCCGGCGTGGGGGCCGCCGCCACCGGCCTCGTGGGCGTCGAGTCGCGGCCCCTCGGAGCCACCGTGCTCGGCCGCGAAGCCGCGCCCCTGAGCCTGAAGGTCAACGGCGCCCTCCGCACCGTGACCGTCGAGCCCCGGGTCACGCTCCTGAGCGCGCTCCGCAACCACCTGGACCTCACGGGAGCCAAGCAGGTCTGCGACCGGGGCAGTTGCGGCGCCTGCACCGTGCTCCTGGACGGGGAGCCGGTCTGCTCTTGCCTGATGCTCGCCGCCGACGCCGCCGGCCACGAGATCACGACCGTGGAGGGCCTGGGCACGCCCGAGAAGATGAGCCCCCTGCAGGCCGCGTTCGTGGAGTGCGACGCCCTGCAGTGCGGCTTCTGCACGCCGGGCTTCGTGGTAGCGGGCACCGCCCTCCTCTCCCACAGCCCGGACCCGAGCCTGGAGCAGGTGAAGGACGGCCTGGCCGGGAACCTCTGCCGGTGCGGGACCTACGGCCGCGTGTTCGAGGCGGTCCAAAAGGCGGCCCGGGTCCAGACGGCCGCGCGAAAGAAGGGGTAGGCCATGGCCCAGCAGACGCCGACCAAGGAGGCACCGACCGTCACCTTCACGGTGAAAGCGGGCATCCCGGGTGCTCCCCAGACGCTGGAGGTGCACGCGGCGGAGGGGGATATCAAGCCCTGGGACCTCGACTCCCAGCTCCGAGTCGTCAAGGGACGCCAGACCCGCCTGGAGGGACCCCAGAAGGTCACCGGCCGGGCGAAGTACACCTTCGACATCAGCCTCCCGGGCATGCTGTGGGGGAGGATGGTCGGGGCCAGCGTGCCCGCCGCGGAGATCGTGAAAATCGACACCAGCCGGGCGGAGGCCCTGTCCGGGGTGAAGGCTGTCTGGACGACCGAGTCGCGGACGGTGCGCTTCGCGGGCCAGGACGTGGCCGCGGTGGCCGCGGTCTCGCCCGAGGTGGCGGAGGACGCGGCGCGGCTCATCCAGGTCACCTACGACGAGCGGCCCTACGTCACCGACATCGAGAAGGCCATGGAGACCGACGCCCCCCTCGTCTACGAGCCCGACCAGGTCCCCGGCTCGAAGGACATCCCGCGCAAGGGGAACATCCTCGGCCCCCAGAGCCCGCGCCGGGGCGGGGCCCGGGGAGACATCGAGAAGGGGTTCGCGGAGGCGGTGGTCACGGTCGAGCCGACCTACGTGGTCCCGGTCCACACCCACTCCCCCCTGGAGAGCCACGGCGTCGTGGCCCTTTGGGAGGGGGACCAACTCACGGTCTACGCCTCCACCCAGGGGATCTTCACCGTCCGCGACGGGATGGCGGAGGCTCTCGGAATCGACCGCAAGAACGTCCGCGTGATCACCGAACACATGGGGGGCGGCTTCGGCAGCAAGCTCGCCCCCTCCGCAACGGGCACTGCCTTCGCGGTGGTAGCCTGCCGCCTGGCCAAGAAGGCGGGGGCGCCCGTAAAGCTCATGCTGGACCGGAAGCAGGAGCACCTCTGCACGGGCAACGCTCCCAGCGCGGTCATGACCGTCCGGCTGGGGGCTCGCCGGGACGGTACCCTTACCGCCGTCCACTACCGATCCTTCGGCTCCGCGGGCATCGCGGGAGGAGCGGGGACGGGGGGCCCGGCGGGAGGCCTCTATCAGAACTGCCCCAACCTGAAGATCGAGGAGCACGACGTCTTCACCAACGCGGGCCCGGCCGCACCCCTGCGGGCCCCCGGCCATCCCCAGGGGGCTTTCGCCCTGGAGTCCGCGGTGGACGAGCTGGCCCACAAGCTGGGCCTCGATCCCCTCGAGGTCCGGAAAAAGAACGAGTCGAGCCCGGTGCGCCTGATGCAGTACGACATCGGGGCCAAGGCCATCGGTTGGGAGCGGCGCCACAAGAAGCCGGGCGAGGCCGCCGGTCCCCGCAAGCGGGGCCTCGGCATGGCCAACGGCAACTGGTACGTGATCGCCCGCGGCAGCGGGGTGGGGGCGGAGGTCAAGGTCCATCGCGACGGCAGCGTCGAGCTGTTCTCGGGCGCGCAGGACATC
>DATMQU010000291.1:0-2722 GCA_035566715.1 Vicinamibacteria bacterium | reverse complement strand
TCGCGGTCGGGATCGCGGCCGCGGTGAAGGCTTCCCGGCCCGACATCCGCATCGTGGCCGTGCAGCCCGAGGCCTCGCCCTCCCTGCGGGAGTCCCTCCGCCGTGGGCAGGCGCTGCTCACCTATCCGGCTGCACCTACGCTCGCGGACGCCCTCGCGGGGGGAATCGGGGAGTTCGTCTTCGCCCACCGACACCTCCTCGACGATGTGGTCACCGTCTCCGAGGCGGAGATCGCGGACGCGATCGTGGCCCTCCTCGCCGAGGACCAGGTGGTGGGCGAGGGAGGGGGGGTCGTCGGGGTGGCGGCGGTGCGCGCGGGCCGCGTGAGGAGCCTCGACTCTCGGCCCCTGGCCGTGGTCGTGACCGGAGGCAACATCGACGTTCACGTCCTGGCTCGGCTGCTCGCGGCACGGGCTTGAGGATCGACCGCCCGCAAGAGCGCACCTTCGGGCGCGTGTTGGGCGGGGTCGTGGTGCTGGCCGCGGCCGGCCTGGGGGCGGCGGCGGGGGGGACCACCGCCGCCCTCGCGGGCGGCGTCCTGGGCCTGGCCGCGGCCCTCGTCCTCGCACGCGCGGAGCGTCGGCGGGAGCGGCGGCGCCGCGCCCTCCTCCGCCCGCCCTTCCCCCGGCCCTGGCGCGAGGTCCTCCGGACGCAGTACGACCACTACTGCCGGCTCCCCGAGGACTGGCGAGGCCGTTTCGAGGACGATCTTCGGATCTTCCTGTCCGAGAAGCGCATCACCGGAATAGAGGTCGCGGTCACCGAGGAACTGCGGCTGCTGGTGGGCTCCTCCGCCGTCACCTTGAGCGTCGGCTGGCCGGACTACGAATGGGACCAGCTCGCGGAGGTCCTTCTCTACCCGCAGGACTTCGATCGCGACTACACCTTCGGAAAGGACGACCTGGCCGGCCAGACCCACCCCTGGGGAACGGTCATCCTCTCCGTCCCCGCCCTCCGGGAGAGCTTCGAAGACCCCAGCGACGGCTACCACGTGGGGATCCACGAGTTCGCGCACCTCCTGGACGTCGACCAAACCCGCTTCGACGGGATCCCGGTGGGACTGGACGAAGCCCGGAGCCGCCGCTGGGTGGAGATCCGCGAGAAGGAGATGGAGCGGCTGCGCCGCGGCAAGTCCGCGCTCGACCCCTACGGCGCCCACGACCCCGTCGAGTTTCTGGCCGTAGCCGTGGAGGCCTTCTTCGAGACGCCCCTCGCCCTGCGCGACCGTCACCGTGAGCTGTACGCGATGCTGTGCTCGTACTTCGCCCAGGATCCCGCGGCCTGGGACGACGCACGCGGCCTCCTGGGGTAGGGGCGGGTCGGCAGGGGAGGCCGGGAAACCCCAACCCCTCCGTCCAATGCTCCCCCTGCGGTAGGCTCAGGGTCGCGGTCGGGCGCCACCCGCCCGACCCGCCAAGGCATGCGCTTGGACGTCGCCCTCATCCTCCGGTACCCCGGGCTGTCGCGCCGCAAGGCCCGGGAGGTGATCGAGAAGGGGCAGGTGTCCCTGGGGGGCCAGATCGTGCGCGCGGCGGGCCACCGGGTGGAGGAGGCGGCGTCCATCCATTGGGACCCGAACCGCCGGGCCCTGCCCCGCGCTCGGCTCTCGTTGCCCCTCCTGCACTCGGACGAGGCCCTCTTGGTGGTGGACAAGCCGGCAGGGCTGCTCACCGTCCCCTCCGGCCCGGGGGCGGAGGGGGAGGACACGGCCCTCGCCCGGGTCCGGGACTACGTGCGCCACCTCCGGCCGCGACACCCCTATGTCGGGGTCGTCCACCGGATCGACCGTGACACCTCGGGGGCCCTGGCCTTCGCCCTCTCCCCCGCCGTCCGGGAGGCCTTGCGCGTCCTCTTCCGCGCGCACCGGATCGAGCGGCGGTACCTCGCCCTCGTGGCGGGCCGGCCCCCCGCCGACCGGGGCGTGGTGGACCTTCCCCTGCATCACGCCTACGAGGGGGGCAAGCGCCGCGTGGCTCGCGCGGGCGAACCGTCCCGGCCCGCCCTCACCCGCTGGACGGTGAGCGAGCGGTTTCCGGGGGCCGCCCTCTTGGAGGTGGAGCTGGGGACGGGCCGCCAGCACCAGATCCGCATCCACCTCGCCCACATTGGCCTGCCCATCCTCGGGGATCCCGTTTATGGAGCCGGCGCCACCCCCGCTCCCCTGGCCGTCCCCCGACAGATGCTCCACGCACGCCTCCTGGCCTTCGACCACCCCCTCGGGGGGCCGCCCGTCCGCGCGGAGAGCGCTCCGCCCGCGGACTTCAAGAAGGCGGTCCTCGCCCTGCGTCGCGCCGCGCGCGGGACGGGGCGGGCGTCGCCGAAGTAAGCTACCGAGCCCCGAAGTAGTATTCCGGACTGTCCAAAGGGAGGACGGGATGCGCGTGCGCTTCTTGCTGACCCTGACCCTCACGGCTTCGACGGTCGCCGCCGGCGACCCCAAGCCCATGACCGTCGACGACCTCTGGGCGGTCCGGAGGGTGGGAGCTCCAGTGCTCTCCCCCGACGGCCGGTTCGTCGCCTACACGGTCGCCGCCTACGATATGGAGGAGGACCGCGGCAACGCGGACATCTGGATCTCCCCGCTGGCCTTGGGGCCCCCGCGGCAGCTCACCACCAACCGGGCCTCGGATACCTCGCCCGCCTGGAGCCCGGACGGGACGCGCATCGTGTTCGTGTCCCGCCGAGAGGGAGATGGGGCCAAGCAGCTCTATCTCATCCGGGT
>DATMQU010000290.1:0-6948 GCA_035566715.1 Vicinamibacteria bacterium | reverse complement strand
GTATCTCGAGTCGGAGCGCTTCTTAAAGCCGGTGATGCGCGAGTTCTACAAGGAGCGCGACGTCGTCCACGAGGAGCGTCGGATGCGCACGGACAGCTCCCCAATAGGACGACTGATCGAGGAGTTCCTGGCCGCCGCCTTCACCGCCCATCCCTACGGCCAGCCTGTGATCGGTTGGCCTTCCGACCTCGAGTCCTTCTCGGCGACGGATGCCATGGAGTTCTATCGCCGTTACTACATGCCGGCAAACATGGTGGTGACCGTGGTGGGTGACGTCCGGCCCTCCGAAGTGGTCCCGCTGGTCGAAAGATACTTCGGCCGCCTGCCCGCGGTGCCCAAGCCAGAGCCGCTCCGAACCGTCGAGCCTCCTCAGCGGGCGGAGCGGCAGGTTATCCTCCGCGAGACCGCCCAGCCGTATTACATCGAGGGCTATCATAGGCCCGACTCTCGGGACCCGGACGATGCCGTCTACGCCGTCATCAGCGACCTCATGTCGGACGGTCGGACCTCTCGCCTATACCGCTCTCTGGTCCGCGACAAGAGGATCGCGGCCGGAGCCTCGGGGTTCAGCGGGCTGCCCGGTGACAAATACCCACACCTGTTCGCGTTCTTCGCGATCTCCACGCCGGGCCACACCCCCGAAGAGCTGCGCGACGCCATTGCGGCCGAGGTCGCGCGCCTCAAGAGCGAGGACGTGACCGACGACGAGCTGAAGATAGTCAAGACCCGATTCAAAGCAGACCTCATCCGCCGCCTCGGGACCAACAACGGGCTAGCTTTCCAGCTTGGCCAGACGCAGGCGCGGTACGGCGACTGGCGGGAGCTGTTCCGCCGGGCCGATAGCGTCGACAAGGTCACGAAGGCCGACATCCGAAGGATCGCCCAGAAGGTGTTCGTGCCCGAGAACCGCACGGTCGGGATCCTCGAGTCAACCAAGCTCGCGGGCGGCCACCCGGGGGGAAAGTGATGAGCACCCGACGGACGCTTCTGGCATTGCTCTGCGTGTCGCTTTTTGGTCCCTGGCTGGCCCTTGCCCAGCCGGTCCCCACTGACTGGAAACAGATCCGCAAACCGGGCCTGCGCCCTTTCCAGCCCGTGCAGCCGCGGCGGGTGGTGCTCGGCAACGGCCTCGTGATCTTCCTCCAGGAGGATCGCGAGCTGCCTCTCATCCAGGCCACTCTTCGCATCCGCGGTGGCTGGTGGGAAGAGGACGCCGCGAAGGTCGGGCTGGGCGGCGTCTATGGTCGGGCGTGGCGCACCGGAGGGACAAAGGATCGCACAGGCGACCAGATCGACGACTTCCTCGCCGCCCGCGCTGCCCGCGTCGAAACCAATGATGGCCCCGACTCGTCGACGGTGAGCCTCGACTGCCTCAAGGAAAACCTCGCCGAGGTCCTTGATGTCTTCCTGGAGCTCGTCCGGGAGCCGGAGTTCAGGCAAGAGAAGATCGAGCTGGCGCGGCAGCAGCTGAGTACGATCATTGCCCGCCGCAACGACAGCCCGCAGTCCATCGTTTTCCGGGAGTCGAATAAGCTGGGCTACGGCGCAACATCGCCCTACGGACGGCTGTTGGAGTACGCCACCCTGGACGCCGTCACGCGCGACGACCTCCTCGCCTGGCACAAGACTTACGTGCATCCCAACAACATGATCCTCGGCGTGGTGGGCGACTTCGAGACCCGCACCATGGAAGCGACGCTCCGAAAGAGCTTTGGTTCGTGGCCCAGGGGACCGGCCGCACCGAAGGCCAAGGCGAGCCCCTCCCCCGCGGCCCCCGGCTTGTACTTCATCGCCAAGGACGACGTGAACCAGTCCAACATCCGGATGGTCCACCTTGGCACGACCATGGACAATCCCGACTACTACGCCATCAATGTGATGAACGAGGTGTTTGGGGGTGGTTTCGGGTCCCGCCTCTTCACGAATGTCCGCTCCAAGAAGGGCCTCGCCTATGCCGTGGGTGGCTCCGTCGGTGTGACCTTCGACCATCCCGGACTGTTCTCGGTCTTCACCTCCACGAAGAGCGGCACGACGGCGGCCGCCCTGGATGCCCTCAATGAGGAGCTCGACAACATCAAAAAGGTGCCGGCTACGGCGGAGGAGCTACGGCGGGCGAAAGAGTCGCTCCTCAACTCCTTCATCTTCCGCGTCGACTCCCGGGCCAAGGTTCTTTTCGAGAAGATGGCCTACGAGTTTTACGGCTATCCCCTCGACTTCCTTGAGCGTTACCCCGCCGGGGTCGAGAAGGTTACCGCGGCAGATGTCGCGCGCGTCGCGCAGAAGTACATTGACAAGAACAGGTTGGCCGTTCTTGTGGTCGGGAAGCAGACGGATTTCGATCGGCCTCTCTCGTCTTTCGGTCCGGTCACGACAATCGACATCACTATCCCCCCGCCGCCCGCGAAAAAGAGGGCGGATACGTCGCCGTAGGGATCCTGGGATCTACCCGTTCCTCCGACCTGCGCTGCGCGAGGACATCTCCCTGACTCCCTCGCAGCTACGACGGTCTGGGGAAATGACCCGTGACGGCCAGACGGTGAGCCCATCGCTTCCGGAATGCCACTGCCTCCTCGCGGCCTAGCGGAAGTTCCCGTTCCTTCGGGCTCGGACCTCAACTCCGGCTAGAATGCGCGGCGGCATGCGCTGCGGCGCCCTCCTATCCTATCGCTGGTGGGTCGTGGTGATGCTCTGGGGCGTCTGCTTGCTGAACTACGCAGACCGGCAGGCCATCTTCTCTGTGTTCCCGCTCCTCCAGGCAGAGATGGGCCTGAGTGACGTCGAGCTCGCCGTTGTGGGCGGGTTCTTCATGTGGATCTACGCCCTCGCCCTCCCGCTCGCCGGCTTCGTGGGCGACCGGTTCAGCCGGCGAGGACTCGTCCTCGGGGGCCTCGTGTTCTGGTCCCTCGTCACCTTGGCCACCGCCCTTTCGACAAGGTACTGGCACCTCGCGCTCTTCCGCGCACTGGCGGGCTTCGGGGAGGCCTTCTACTTCCCCGCCTCGATGTCGCTCATCGCCGACTACCACGGGCCACAGACGCGCTCGCGCGCGATGGCGCTTCACCAAACGAGCGTCTACGCGGGCACGGTGCTGGGCGGCACAGCGGCCGGCTTCTTCGGGCAGCACTACGGCTGGCGCTCGGGCTTCTACGTCTTTGGCGCCGCAGGCGTCGTCCTCGGGATCGTCCTACTGGGATTCCTGCGCGAGCCGCCGCGGGGGATGGCGGATCGCGCACCGGCTGCCGTCGGGGTGGAGACATCGTCCCTGCGGGGGGCGATCCGTGAGGTCTTTGGCCTCCCGATCGTCTGGGTGCTCGTCGCCGTCTTCCTGGGCGCGAACTTCGTGGCTGCGATCTTCCTTACCTGGATGCCGTCGTTCCTGGGCCGCAAGTTCGGGATGAGCCTGTCGATGTCCGGATTGAACGCGACCGCGTGGATCCAGATCGCGTCCGTAGCGGGCGTGCTGGGCGGAGGGTGGCTCGCGGACCGCTGGGTCCGGCGCCGCCAAGGGGGCCGCATGATGACGCAGGCTCTGGGCCTCTTGGCCGGAGTACCCTTTCTTTTCGTCACTGGCTGGACGCTCTCGGTGCCGGTGCTGGTCCTGGCGATGGTCGGCTTCGGCTGCTTCAAGGGGGTCTATGACGCAAACATCTGGGCCGCCCTCTACGACGTGGTGCCGGTGAACCGTCGCGCTACAGCGGTAGGGGCGATGAACGCGATCGGCTGGCTGGGCGGCGGCACCGCTCCGGTGGCCATGGCGGCCCTCTCGCAGCGCTGGGGCATGAGCGCGTGCCTGAGTGCCACCTCGGCGGTCTACCTTCTCGCCGGAGGCCTGATGGCGCTGGGCGTAAGTCTGTTCCTCCCCGCTCGGCCGCCCGCCCTGGGCCCGGCGGTCCCGCCGCCAATTGGGCGCTAGGGAGCAGGAGCCGCTTGCCGGCTAACAGAGGTCGGCGTGATACCGCAATGCCGTCGACGCCCCGCGCTGCGAGCGCGGTCTGGATGTCAGCCGCCCAGAATTGCCGCGCCTCTCCCCGCCCCCTCAAGACGTCATCCATGTGGCCAAGCGTCAAGCCGCGCACGAACAAGTGAGCCTGTTCACCGGAGCACAGTTCTGCAACCGGGCGCATTTCCTCGGAAATCCAGGCTAGGGTTCCAGCCCATTTCATCTTCCGCGCGGTTTCGTGCTCGCGCTCGACGTCGTCCAGGAAATGAATGTGGTCGGCTCGGCGCAGGATGACCATTCGCTTCGTTGCCGGGGTCCTCTCGAAGAGCTCGTGCATGCCGGCCAATGGCGTCATGACATCGTTTTCGGCGACCAGATACAGGGTGGGAACGTCGCGACCCCATGCGAAGGTGAGCTTTCCCGGCAGGATCCCCGGTTTTGGACGAGAGCTCCCTCCTGGCGCCAGGGCAACCACAGCGCGGATGCGCCACTCGACGGCCGTGGCGGCAAGCGCCGTCCAGCCACCGAAGCTGTACCCCACGATTCCGATCCGTGCGGGATCCAGCGTCATTTCCGAGTCCCTCGGCGCAGTGTCCAGCAGATAATCAAGGAGGAAGCGGACATCGGGCACGCGGCTCGCGATCAAAGCCTCCACGCGCGCCGTCTTCTGCTCGTCGGTCTCACCATCCCGTCGCGCGAGCTCCGGCGCGATCACTTCGGAGTGATCCAGGGCCGCGACGACATACCCGTGGCTGCTCAGGTGAGTGCACACAAAAGTGGACATGCGTCGGGCACCCGAGGCGCTTCCGTGCGAAAAAACGACTAGAGGGTAGATTCCACGCTCCTCAGCGGCATTGCGTACCGCCAGCTGCTTCCGCGGCGCGGCGCGCACCGGAACCGCAAAAACATCCTGGGCTTCTGGGGCCAGATCCTCGCCTGCATGCTGTGCCGCCGCGGGATACCAGATCTCAACCGGGAAGAGACGGTTCCGCACCGCATCCCGTGCCTCGAAGGTGCGTACACCGACGGGAAAGGAACCCCGCGCGAAAGGATCGTACTTACTCATGGCTTTGCCGTCCATCGGGGCAAGTCAGCCTCGGGCGGCGCGCAAACACCAGGATCCTGAGTTCGACGCTTCGCGATGAGGCTCACACCCATCGACGCTTTGCCAGCAATTCGCCTACTCCAGTAGCTCCCGAAGGCGAACGTATCCTTCCCGGCTCACCGGCACGCGCGTGCCGTCGGCGAGGATCGCCACATGGTCGTTCTTGCCGTAGGGCTCGAGAGCCCGGATGCGGTCGAAGCGCACCAGGAACGAGCGATGGACCCGGACGAACTGCGATGGGTCGAGGCTGGCCTCGAGGCCGCCAAGGGTCTGCGTCTTGAGGAACGTCTTCCCCTCCGTGCGTAGGGCAACATAGTCGTCCTGGGCCTGGGCGTAGTCCAGACGCTCGATGGGGATCACTTGGATGTGCGCGCCGTCCTTCACCACCACTCGCTGGGCGAACTCTCCGGGCCGGCGGGCGGCGTTGGCAAGGAGGGTGGCGTCGGGCCGCTCCCCCACCCGCGCGCGTGCGCGCGCCAGCGCCTCGCGCAGGCGCGTAGCCCGGTAGGGCTTCAGCACGTAATCGACCGCGTGGACTTCAAAGGCGCGCAGAGCGTGGCTGTCGTAGGCGGTCACGAACACGACCGCGATCGAGGGATCCAGCAGCTCCAGGACCTCGAAGCCGTCGAGCTTCGGCATCTCGATGTCGAGGAAGACCACCTCCGGCTCGAGATCGGTCGCCATTTTGACCGCTTCCAGCCCGGTGGCGGCCTCGCCCAGAATCTCCACGTCCGGCTCCGCGGAGAGCATCTCGCGGAGGAGGGCCCGGGCGGGGGCCTCATCGTCGACAAGCAGCACGCGGATCACTCCACAACCTCCGCGGGCATGGAGATCGCCACCCGGAACTGGTCGTCGCCGCGCAGGGCTTCGACCATCGCGCGGTCCCCGTAACCGGCGAGGAGCCGGCGCCGCACGTTGGCGAGCCCGACCCCCACTCCAGGCCGCCGGGGGGCGTCGGGATCGAAGGGGTTCTCCACGCTGAGGCGCATCCGCTGCCCGTCCGTGCGGGCCTCGATGCGCAGCACGCCGCCGTCCGGGCAGGTGGCGATGCCGTGCCGGATGGCGTTCTCGACCAGCGGTTGCAGGAGGAGGGGCGGCAGCCGGCAAACCCGGGCCGCCTCGTCTATGCGCTCGTCGACGGAGAGCCGAGCGCCGAGCCGCATTCCCTCGATTGCCAGGTAGGTCCGGGCGACCGCGAGCTCCTCCTCAAGAGTCACTGTGGATTTCTCCCCCAGGGCGAGGGTGTTTCGGAAGAACTCCGCCAGCAGGATGCACATCTCGCGGGCGCGTAGGGGATCGGTGGTCACGAGCGCGCTGATGGAGTTCAGGCTATTGAAGAGGAAGTGAGGATGGACCTGGGCCCTCAGCGCCCTAAGCTCCGCCTCGCGGGCCAGGATCGAGAGCTCCATGGAGTGCTGCTCGGCGCGCCGCGTGGCATCCACGCCCAGTAGCACGTAGTGGAAGGACACGGCCAGAACATAGACAAGGACCCCCGCGGCCATGACCCCCGTCCATCGGGCCGCGTAGGCGCCTTCGATCCCCGCGCCGGGTCGCGTGGAGCCGACGAGGCGAGCCAGAACTCCCCCGAGGTAGTTGGCGCCCAGGCCCGTAATCAGCGCTCCCCCGGCATGGGTGAGCAGGAGGGGGGAGGCGGAGGCTTCGTCGACGGGCAGCGCCCGGCACAGGTACCAGACGGGCAGGAGGAGAAGGGTGGCCGCCACCGACAGGGGAAACGCGATCAGCGCCGCCGGCGCCGGAGCCAGAGCGTTGCGCCCCTGCGTGAGGAGCGCCATCCCCGCGAGAGCGACCGGCACCGAGGCCGTCATGTACATCGCCACGCGCCGGCCGTCGGCGAGGACGGGATGCACGCTTAGGACCTGATGGTAACGGCGCCCATGATCGC
>DATMQU010000289.1:0-7093 GCA_035566715.1 Vicinamibacteria bacterium | reverse complement strand
AAAGAGAGAGGGCATCCACCCCCGCTCGCTGAAAGATCGCGGGGGCGAGCGCCGCCCCGGCGAGGCGCCGCCGGACCGCGGGGTCGGAGGTGTCCACCACCATCCGCTCCCCTGTCTCGGGGTCGAGAAGGGCCATGAGCCCGACCGCCGGGAGCTCGGATTCGCGGGGATCGGAGAGGAGGAGGGCGATCACGTCGTGCCGTCGGCGCAGGATGCCGAGGGCTCGCTCGTAGCCCTGGTCCTGGAAGTCCGAGAGAACCGCCACGATGCCCCGGCGCTTCATCACCCGGTGGGCGAAGCGAAGGGCCCCGGCCAGATCGGTCCCCCGCCCCGCGGGAGAAAGGGCCAGCAGGTCGCGAACGATCCTGAGAGCGTGGTCGCGGCCGCGGCCGGGGGGCACGTGGGCCTCGACGCGGTCGGAGAAGAGCACGGCTCCCACCCGGTCGTGGTTGGCCACCGCGGAAAAGGCCAGGACCGCGGCCAGCTCGGCGGCGTAGTCGCGCTTCAGGAGAAAGCGGGAGCCGAAGGCCTGAGACCCCGAGACGTCCACGAGCAGGAGCAGGGTCAAGTCCCGCTCCTCCACGAACTTCTTGACGTAGGGAGCCCCCATGCGGGCGGTCACGTTCCAGTCGATGATGCGCGCGTCGTCGCCCGCCTGGTACTCGCGGACCTCCGCGAACTCCATGCCCCGACCCTTGAAGACCGCGTGGTAGGACCCGCCGATCCCGGACTCCAGGATCGCCCTCGTCCGTATCTGGATCCGGCGGATCTTGGCGAAGGTCTCGCGGTCAAGCATGGGACTACGGCACCTCCACCCTCTCCAGGACCCGCTCCACCACCGTCTCGCTGGTGACGTTCTCGGCCTCGGCCTCGTAGGTGAGGAGGATGCGGTGGCGCAGCACGTCCTTTGCGATCTCCTTCACGTCCTCCGGCACCACGTAGCCGCGGCCGCGCAGGAACGCCACCGCCCGGGCCGCCTCGGAGAAGGCGAGGGTGGCGCGGGGGGAGGCCCCGTAAGCGATGAGGGGCGTCATCTCCCCCAGCCCCACCTCCCGCGGATGCCGGGTAGCGGTGACCACGGCCACGATGTAGTCCCGGATGCGCTCGTCCAGGTAGACCTCCCGCACGCGTCGGCTGAGCCGGATGACCTCCCCACCCTTGAGGACGCGGCTCAAGGCGGGGGCCTCGCCCGACATCATGCGATCCAGGATCTGCCGCTCCTCCTCCCGCCGCGGGTAGTCCACGCGGACCTTCAGAAGGAAGCGGTCCACCTGGGCCTCCGGCAGCGGGTAGGTTCCCTCCTGCTCGATCGGGTTCTGGGTGGCAAAGACCAAGAAGGGCTCGGGGAGGGGGTGGCTCGTCTCGCCCAGGGTGACCTGCCTCTCCTGCATGGCCTCCAGGAGCGCCGACTGCACCTTGGCGGGGGCGCGGTTGACCTCGTCGGCCAGGAGCAGGTTGGTGAAGACGGGCCCCTTGCGGGCCACGAACTCGCCCGTCTTCTGCTGGTAGATCATGGTCCCGATGAGGTCGGCGGGCAGGAGGTCGGGGGTGAACTGGATCCGGGCGAAGTGCAGGTCCAGGACCTGGCCCAAGGTCTTGACGGCTAGGGTCTTGGCCAGGCCGGGCACGCCCTCCACGAGGAGGTGCCCGCGGCAGAGCAGGGCCACCATCATGCGGTCGATCAGGGCCTTCTGGCCCACGATCGACTTCCGGATCTCGTCCACCACCGCCTGGACCTGGAGCGACTCCTCGCGCACGGTCTCGTTGAGCTTGGCAATGTCGAGGTCCGCCTGGGCCATGGGTGTCCTTTCTAGGCGCCACCCCCGCGGTTAGACGCGGGACGGCGCCGCGCGGTCTCAGCTAGGGGGTCGGGGGCCGGGCAAGGTCAGCGCAGGTGGCCGATCTTGGACTGGAGGAGGGCCCGCCCGCGCTTGAACTCGGCCACGTCGCCACGAGCGAGGGCGGCGATGGTCTCCCCCGCGACCGCGGCCAGCTCCCCCCGATCCAGGCTCGCCAGCTCCTCCTGGACCTGCTTCAGCTTGGCGGCGATGCTGTCCAGGGTCCCCACCTCGGTGGCGTTCAGGGTGGCGAGCATGAGGTTTATCCGGGGCGCGGTCTCCATCGCTTGACCGTATCCCGCGTCCCGCCACCCTGTCAAGATACGGGAGCCGCACGGGAGCCGTGACGGATGGGATTCAGTCGGGAACGGCCCCGGCTTGCGAGGTTTGAGACAGGGACGCGAGGACCCGAGGCGCCCCCCATGCGAGAGGGCTCGGCCCTCCGGTCACCGCGTCATTTGAGCGAACTGCGCTCAAGGAGGGGGCATGCGTGGACCACAACTCTTGGCGGGCGCTGTCTTGGCGTTGGTCCCTCTGGCGGGGTCCAGTCAAGCACCACCGGACGGAGCCTCTCCGCGGCCGGGCCGGCCCGGAGCTTCCCCGCCTCCCACCCACACGTCCCTCAAAGACCGGCCCTGGAGCACGTCAGAGCAGTACCCGGAGGCCCTCCAGCGTGTGTGCCGCTACAAGGCCCTGATCGGGGGTGGCCGCCCCGGGGTCGTTCCCCAGGCGGACGTGCTCATGGGGATGCTCGAGCTCGCGCCCCGAGCCATCTATCCGGCGCACCGGCATCCCGCTCCCGAGCTGTATTACGTGATGAGCGGGCGGGCGGAATGGACGGTCGGTGAAGAGACTTTTGCTGCCGGGCCCGGGACCGCCATCTATCATCCCCCGAACACCCTGCATCGGATGGTCAATACCAGCGACGAAGTCCTGCGCACCGTGTACATGTGGTGGTCCCCGGGCGGGGACCGAAGGGTGATCCAGGTGGCTTCCGAGCTTCTTGAGGGCGTGCCGGCACAGCCGGAGAAAGCGAGGTTCGAGGAGCCCTGAAGGGGCCGAACCTGGAACGAAAGGGCGGTCGCGGAGACGCTAGAACTCGATCCTGGCCGCGAACTGAACGTTGCGCGAGCCGCGGTTTCGGCGCTGACTATCGTCCCCGACGTTAGACTCTGGGGGCCGGGCCCGCCGACGTTATACTGGAGAGTCGGGTCTTCTCCCGACAGACGAGGTTCGCGAGCACCCATGTCCCAGCCACAGGAGTTCAAGGTCACGATCCTGGGGTCCGGCCCCGCCGGCCTGACCGCCGCCCTCTATGCCTCCCGGGCCAACTTGGCGCCTCTGGTGGTCGAGGGGGGCGGGGCTGACGACCCGACCGACGTCCCCGGGGGGCAGCTCATGCTCACGAGCGACGTGGATAACTACCCTGGCTTTCCGGAGGGCATCCTGGGGCCCGACCTCATGGTCCGGATGCGGAAGCAGGCCGAGCGCTTCGGAACCGAGTTCCGGGCGGGGGCCCTGAAATCGGTGGATCTGCAGAAGCGGCCTTTCCTGCTCACCCTCACGGAGGAAACCGTTCGCACGGAGACCCTGATCGTCGCCACGGGGGCGGCCGCGCGCTGGCTGGGACTGCCCGAGGAGCTGGAGTTCAGGACCCGGATCGGCGGGGTCTCCGCCTGCGCCACCTGCGACGCCTTCTTCTACAAGGGCAAGGAAATCCTGGTGGTGGGGGGCGGCGACACGGCCATGGAGGAGGCCTCCTTCCTGACCAAGTTCGCGAGCAAGGTCACGATCGTCCACCGACGCGAGGAGTTCCGGGCCTCCCGTATCATGCTCGAGAAGGCGCGGAAGAACCCGAAGATCCACTGGATCCTCAACAGCGTGGTGGAGAAGATCGCGGGTGGGCCCGGGAAAGGGGTCACGGGGGCCAAGCTCCGTAACGTGAAGACGGGGGCGCAGAGCGAGGTGGCCTGCGGGGGGATCTTCGTCGCCATCGGCCACGTGCCCAACACCACCATCTTCAAAGGCCAGGTGGAGACGGACGAGAACGGCTACCTCCTGACCCATGACGGCACCACGGCCACGAGCGTGCCCGGCGTCTTCGCCGCGGGCGACGTCCAGGACCACCGCTACCGGCAGGCAGTCACCGCCGCGGGAAGCGGCTGCATGGCGGCCATGGACGCGGAACGGTTTCTGAGTCATTAACCAGTGGCCGACCGGCCCCGGAACCCGCCGGGTCGGCTCGGGCGCGACC
This sequence comes from Vicinamibacteria bacterium, assembly GCA_035566715.1. GTDB lineage: Bacteria > Acidobacteriota > Vicinamibacteria > Fen-336 > Fen-336 > DATMML01. Next base: position 3,001 of record DATMQU010000289.1, on the reverse strand, counting down.
CCGTTCCTCACCCCGTGCGCGCGCGGGGTGCGAGACGATCGCCGCGTCCGCCCGTACTTCCCCGCTGATGTCCGAGACAGCGGGGGCCCGCGAACCGGACGGAAAGCGCCTCCGCATCCTGTTTCTCGCCCCCCAGCCGTTTTTCGAGGTGCGCGGCACCCCGCTCGCGGTGCTCGCCATGGTGCGTGCCCTCATCCGCCTGGGCCACCAGGTGGACCTGCTCACGCTCCCCCAGGGAGATCCGGTGGACGTACCCGGGCTCACCCACCGCCGGAGCCTGCGCCTGCCCGTGGGACGTGTGGGGGCGGGGCCGTCCCTGGCCAAGATGGCGCTGGACGTGCCCTTCCTGGGCGAGGCGGTCTGGCGAATGGGCACCGGCGGCTACGACGTGGTGCACGCGGTTGAAGAGGCCGCGCACCTGGCCGCCCCCTTCGCGCGCCTCTTCGGGCTCCCCCTGGTGGCGGATGTGGACTCGTCCATACCCGATCAGCTCCGCTACTCGGGCTTCGCGGCCCGCGGCCCCCTGCCCTGGGCGGCCGAGGCCCTCGAGCGCTTCGCCCTCCGGCGGGCGGCGGTGGTGGTCACGGTGTGCCGGAGCCTGACCGAGGGCGTGCGCGCCCAGGCGCCGGGCGTGCCCGTCTTCCAGGTGGAGGACCCTCCCCTGGTGGACGCCACGGACGCGCCGGCGCGCGAGGCGGTGGAGGCCTTGAGGCGCGAGCTGGGCCTGGGCACGGCGCCGGTCGTGCTCTACTCGGGGAACTTGGAGCCTTATCAGGGCGTCGATCTTCTGGTCGACGCCGCCGCCCGCGTCCCCGAGGCTCGGTTCGTCTTCATGGGCGGAGAGGCGGCGCAGATCCAGGCGCTGCGCGCGCGGGCCGCGACGGGGGGGGTGAGCGGAAGCTGCGTGTTCGCGGGCCCGCGCCCCCCCTCCACCCTGCCCCTCTTCCTCGCCCTGAGCGATGTCCTCGCCTCTCCCCGCCGCCAGGGCGCCAACACCCCCTTCAAAATCTTCACCTACCTGGCCTCCGGGCGGCCCTTGGTGGCCACACGCATCCCCACCCATACCCAGCTCCTGGACGACTCGCTTGCCTTCCTGGTGGAACCGAGCGCGGAAGGCCTGGCCGCCGGCATCCGCCAGGCCTTGGACCATCCCGGGGAGGCGACGGCCCGCGCGCGCCGCGGCCAGGAGCTGATCGATCGGGAGTACAGCCCCGCCCGCTACCAGGAGAAGGTTCGCGCGGCCTACGAAGAGGTGGCGCGCCGCCTGGGGTGAGGAAGAGCCGAGGCGCCTCAGTGGCGCGCGGCCAGGAGCATGCGGTAGTACCAGTCCTCCCGGTCGGGGCGCGGGTGGGCGGCCAGGGCGCGGGCGCGGGCGGGCCAGCCCAGGTTGGGATCGAGCCATTCGTCCCAGGCCCGCCGACGCTCCGGCGCCTCCGCGGGGTGCAGGAGCACCTCCGCCAAGGCCCAGGGATCGGAGGACACGTAGGGCGTGATCCGGAGCGCGGCCACGGGGCGGCCGCCCAGCGGGATGGCCAGGAGGTCGTGGTCGAGAACGTACTGGGGGTGGCCGTTCACCCAGCGCAGGTCGTCCTGCTCCTCCCGTCGCCGGCGGCGGACCACGGTGTCGAAGGCGACGCCGTCCGCGCTCACCTCCACGTCCATGCTCCGGAGGAGCCGCGGCCCCTCGAGTCCGGCCACGAGGGTGATGGCGTCCAGGGGCCGCGGCGCGGGGAGCCGGAAGACGGTGGGCGCGACGTTGTCCGGGGTCAGGACCGTCCGCAGGTCCAAGTCCCCCGCCGGCCCCGCCTCGGGAAAGGCCTCGACGCTGGGGCCGAAGGGGGGGACGAAGTCGTGGAAGATCACGGCCGCTCCCGCCTCCGAGCGTCGCCACCGTCCCCCGATGGCGGAGAGCGCCTCCTCGAAGGCCTTGGGCGCGGGCAGATCCGTGGGGATCGCGGGTGTGAGCACCCAGGCCACGTCCTGCGCGAAGCTCACCTCGTCCAGGAAGGGAAGCGGGTAGTGGCGGAAGCGCTCGTTCCAGGGCTGGGAGGCGATGATCTTCTCGCCGCTCTCGTAGGTGAGCCGGTAGGCGGGCCCGTAGGAAGCGTAGGCGCGCCGTATGCCACGCGCCTCCAGGGCGCGGCGGGCGGGGGCGAGATCGGGCAGCAGGAAGGGCGGCTGCGCGCGGTCCGCGCCCCGCCAGACCGCCAGCAGGCGCGTGCTCCCCGTGAGATGGAGGCCGGCCAGGGCGAGCACGACCAGCCACGCTCGCCGCGGCCGGGCGGAGGCGGCGGGGACGAAAACCGAAAGCGCGAGGACGGGGAGGAAGAGGGGGGTCAGGAAGCGAATGTTGTGGGGGGTGGCGCGGACGGGGAACGGGAAGGCGAGGAGGGCGAGGGCGGCGGCCCCCAGGAGGAGGCCGGGGGCACCGCCGCGCGCCCGGCGGACGGCCAGGACGAGGAGCGATCCGTAGATGAGGATGAGGCCGGCGGCGGCCGCGCGCGGGGCCGAGACCACGAAGTCGGGGGTGTCGGCCACGACGGGAACGTGGGTGCCCAGCACACCCCCCAGGGGTCGATGGAGCTCCGGCAGCACCTGGAGCAGGTGGGCCCCCATCGTCTCCTCCCGCCCGGACACGCGGACCACGCGCGTGGCTTGACGGTCGGCCAGAGCCCGCACCCACCAGGGGGAGCTGGTCGCGAGGAGGGGCAGCAAGGCGGCCAGGAGCAGCCGGCGGTGGCCGCGCGCCCTCCGGAACAGGTAGAGGCCGCCCGCCAGGACCGCGCTCGCGGACATGAGGTGCGTCCAGAGCGCGAGGCCGGCCAGGGCGCCCCAGACAACGAGGCCGCCCCGCGGCTTTTGGCCCTGCTGGAGCCGCTCCCCGACCCGAAGGGCCAGGACGAGGAGGACGCCGCAGAGAAGGAGGGTGGAGGCGTAAAACGGGGGGGGAAGGGCGGAAAGCAACAGGAAGTACGGGGGCGGACAGGCCATGAGGATCGCG
>DATMQU010000288.1:0-3173 GCA_035566715.1 Vicinamibacteria bacterium | reverse complement strand
CGGCCGCGAGCGTGCTGTAGCACGCCACGCCCATGGCGAGGTCGGCGAGGTCGCAGAGCACGCCTCCGTGGAGCGTGCCCATGGGGTTGGCGTGCCTCCCTTCGGCTTCGAGCTCCAAAACGGCGCTGCCTTCGTCGAAGGTGACGGCGCGGATGCCGAGCAGCTGTGCGATCGGCGGCGCAAAGCCACTCGGGCTCTGCCGACGCATCTTCTCTATGTTTCCTTCGCGCGGCTCATCCATGGCGGTGGAGCTCCTTGCGCACCATCGTTTTGAGGTTACATCACGCGCCCGGCTTGTGCTCTGTGGCCTAGACGGGAACCACCTGTCCGAGGGAGGTGAAAAGCACGAGCCGCTCCTTGACCGGCCGGCCCAGGGCCTGGGCGAGTCCGCGGCCATAGAGCTGGAGCTGAGGGGCATGGGAGGCGGCCTGGTCCAGGGCCTGAGCGGGCTCGATGGCGTCGGTCTTGTAGTCCACGACCACGAGAGAGCCCTCCTCCTCGAAGACCAGATCCACGATCCCCTCCAAGAGGTCGGCCTCCTCCGGGAAGAAGAGGGGAAGCTCACGCCAGAGGCGGGCCGCGCGCCGCGCCCTCTGCATCACGGGAAGGGCCAGGGCCCGCGCCGCATGCTCGCCCGCCCGTCGCCCCGCTTCTCGGTCCAGGCCGAGGGCGGGGGCGAGCGACTCGGCCAGGGCCCGGACGCGCTCGGCGGAGGCCTCCTCAAGGGGAACCCATTCCAGGACGCGATGCACGAGGCGTCCGAAGTCGGGCCCCCCCGGACCGGCTGCCGCGACGGGGGGGGGAGCCTCCCGCCGGGCCCGCCGTGTGACGGGGACGGGGACGAACGGCCGCTTGCCCGCGGTCTCGAGGAGCGTGCGCCGCTCACCCTCCCAGCGCGCGGCCACCGCGTCCCCGCCCTCGGCCCCGGACATGGCAAAGAGCTCGGTTCGAGCACTGGCCGCCTCCCCCTGGGGCAGGGTGTCCGCGTCCACGACCCGCACGTCCGCGTCCGAGGCGGGGGGGAGGCGCGACGAAAGGTCCTTCCAGAACTCCCCCACCCGGGCGTTGGCGGGCGGCTTGGGGATGACCAGCCAGTCCCGGGCGCGGGTGCAGGCCACGTAGAGCAGCCGACGGGCTTCCGCCCGCGCCTTCGCCTCCTCCTTCTTGACGAGGGCGTCCCAGCCCGGGGGCTGGCAGCCCCAGCGGAAGCCGATGGCGATCTTGCCTTCGTCCCAGAGGGGCACCGTCTCCACGGGGGCGCCCGCGTTGTCGGCGGTGTCGTAGAGGGCGACCATGGGGGCCTCCAGGCCCTTGGCGCGGTGGATCGAGAGCAGGCGGACGGTCGCGGGATCGCCGGGCCGCGTGGTGGGCAAGTCCGGCTCCTCGCGCGCGTTTTGGATGCGGTCCGCGAGTAGGCTGGTGAAGCCCCGGAGGGTGAGCACCCCCAACTCCGAGGCTTGGCGGGCGAGGGCGGCCACCTTCTCCAGGTTCGCGACCTGGGCCTCCCCGCGCCTCGTCCCCGTGAGGGCGGCCAGTATCCGCGTGTCCTGGTAGATGCGCTCCAGGAGGGCGGGGACGCTGGCGCGGGTCCGTCGGTGGTGGAGCTCGTCCAGGAGCCGGACGGCGGGGCCCAGAGAGTCCGCCCCCGGCTTGCTCTCGTCCACCTTTCCGAGCCAGAGCCCGCCCCCCGCCAGCGCGTAGGCCACGATATTGCGGTCGCTCACCCCGAAGAACGAGGAGCGCAGCGCGGCCACGAGCGACACCCGGTCCGACGGGTCGTCGATGGCCCGCAGCACGGCCAGGGCCTCGTGCACCTCCTGGCGGTCGAAGAAGGACTTGCCGCCCTCCACCGTGAACCGCAGCCCCGCCGCTTCCAGGGCCTCTTCCAGGTGTCTCACCTGGGTGAGGCGGCGGGCGAGGACCATGACGTCCCCGGCCCGACTCCCCCGTTCCTCCCCGCTCGCCGCGTCCCGCACCCGGTACCCGCCGTGGGCGGCCTGGGCGATGAGGGCGGCCAGGGCCCCCGCCTCCGCGCGCAGGAGGTCCTCGCCAGAGGCGAAGGGGGCGGCGAAGCGGAGGGCCACCACCGCCGGCTCGTCGGTCAGGTCGGGGGGGGGATCGATCGGCTCGTAAGCCGGCTGGTCCGTCTCCGCCGAGGGATGGATCAGCTCCGAGAAGACGCGGTTGACGAAGCGCAGGATGGCGGGGCGGGCGCGGAAGCTCTGGGTGAGGTGGAGCACGGCGCGACCCTTCCCCGCACGCGCTTCCTCCGAGAGCCGCCGGAAGAGGGAGACCTCGGCCCGGCGGAAGCGGTAGATCGACTGCTTGGCGTCGCCCACCACCACCAGCCCGCCCGGCGCCGCCCCCGCCAGGAGCTGGGCGATCTCGACCTGCAGGCGGTCGGTGTCCTGGAACTCATCGATGAGGAGAAAGCGGAACCGGGCGCGGAAGTAGCGGCGGACGCTCTCGCGGTCGCGGAGGGCGGCCCGGGCCAGGAGAAGGAGGTCGAGGAAATCGACGAGCCCGCCCTCCCTCTTCTTCCTGTCGTAGAGGGCGAGCACGCCGCGCAGCGCCCTCACCAGCCTTCCGTGGAGGCTCGCCCCCCGGGCCGCGCTCCAGGCCACGGGACCCGTCTTCGTCCACTCCGCGATCTTCCGGGCCTCTTGGAGGGCCTCCGGGGAAGGCCAGCGCGGCTTGTGGCCAAAGTTCTTCGGGATGTCCCGGAGGGTGGCCAGGTGGGCGAGAAGAACCGTGCCCTCGCAGAAGCGCGATTGCTCCGCGAAGGCCACCAGCTCTTGCAGGCGCGCCGCCAACTGGTCGCCGGGGGACACCAGGGCCGTGAGCTCCCTCGCCCGGGCCGCCTTCAAGAGGAGCTCCTGCCTCCAGGCTCCGGGATCGACCTCCGCCTCCGCCGCCACCGGCTCCAGGTCCCGCTGGTCGAGAAGGGTGCGGGCCAGGCCCCGCAGAGAGGTCCGCTCGTCGTAGGGGCCCAGCCCCTCCAAGGGGATGCCGCGGTCGAGAGCGTCCACCAGCGTCGGGTCGCCCGCCACCAGGCGCTCGGCCAGCCAAGCCTCCCAGGCCTCGGCGAAGAGAAAGTCCGTCTCCGCCTCGTCGGCCACGCGGAAGCCGGGAAGGACTCCGCAGTCGAGCGGACGCTCCTGCAGGATGGCGGC
>DATMQU010000287.1:0-6771 GCA_035566715.1 Vicinamibacteria bacterium | reverse complement strand
AAGTTCTGAACGATATCCATGCCGAGCTATCAAATGCGTTCTGATATGAGGAGCGGATGAGTTTCTTGTGAGGCGGGCGGGCGGAGGTCCGGCGGGGTTCAGAAGATTGGAGGGTAGGGATGACACGCGGTCGGGAGAGGTGAGCGCGCTCTTTGCGGAATGTCTCTAGGGCACCCGCTCGAACGAAAAGACGCTCAAGCCTACCCGGTGGCCGTCGGGATCACGAAGGTACAGGGTCTGCGCGGTGCGCCCCTCCACCGTGACTCCGGCTGCGGCCAGGCGCCTCTCCCAGGCCGCCAGATCGGAGACCGCGAAGGCCATGAGGTGGCCGGAACCGTCCTCCGGCCCCCTCCCCGAGAGCCGCCTCTCCAGCATGACCACCGTCTCTCCCGCGCGGAGCCAGATGGAGCGGACGGCGCCGCCCTCCTGGAAGCGGCGCAGCTCGGGAAGGCCCAGCAAGCCCGCGTAAAAAACCAGCGACCGTTCGGGATCGGCCACGCGCAGGGCCAAATGATGGACCGCACCCACGCGTTCGGGGACGCTCATGCTCGGCCTATTTGATGTAGACGGCCTTGACGTTGACGAACTCGCGGATGCCGAACGGGCCCAACTCGCGGCCGTATCCTGACTCCTTGACGCCGCCGAAGGGCAGCCGAGGATCCGACTTCACAGGGGCGTTGACGAAGCAGCATCCGGCTTCGAGCTCCTCCGCCGCTAGCCGCTCGCCCCGCGCCGCGTCGCGGGTGAATACCGCCGCCCCCAGGCCGAAGGACGTGTCGTTGGCAACGCGCACCGCCGCCGCCTCGTCCTTCACCGTGATGAGGGCGGCCACGGGCCCGAAAAGCTCTTGATCGTAGGCAGGCATGCCCTTGCGGACATCGCCGAGCACAGTCGGGGGGTAGAAGGCGCCCTTGCCCTCGGGGATGCGGCCGCCGAGGAGCACGCGCGCCCCCTGGGCCACGCTGCCCGCGACCTGCTGATGCAGTTCGTCACGGAGATCGCGCCGGGCCTGGGGCCCTACGTCCACTCCGTCCGCGAACGGGTCCCCGACCTTCCGGGCCCGCACCCTCTCCACGAAGAGCTCCTCGAAGCGTGGTCGCACCGACTCCACCACGACGAAGCGCTTGGCCGCGATGCAGCTCTGCCCGCTGTTGATCAGGCGTGAGGCCGCGCAGATCTCGGCCGCCGCCTCCAGGTCGGCATCCCGAAGGACGAGGTAGGGGTCGCTCCCCCCCAGCTCCAGGACCGTCTTCTTGAGCATGGCCCCCGCGCGCGCGGCCACCGCCCGGCCCGCGGGTGCGCTGCCGGTGAGCGTGACCGCCGCCACCTCGGGGGACTCGATGAGGCCGGCCACCCGCTTCGAGCCCACGAGCAGGGCGCGGAACAGCCCGGGGGGGAAGTCGGCGGCGCGCAGGATCTCCCCGATGGCGAGCGCGCACCCCGAGACGTTGGAGGAGTGTTTCAGGATTCCCGCGTTTCCCGCCATGAGGCTGGGAGCCAGGAAGCGAAAGACCTGCCAAAAGGGGAAGTTCCAGGGCATGACCGCGAGCACTACTCCGAGGGGCGCGAAGGTGACGAAACTCCGGGAGGCGTCCGTGGCCACCGCCTCCGGCCTCAGGAAGCCCTCGGCGGCTTCCGCGTAGTACTCGCAGACCCAGGCGCACTTCTCGGCCTCCGACCGCCCCTGGGCCAGGGGCTTGCCCATCTCGAGGGCCATCAGCCGGGCGAGGTCCTCGCTGCGTTCGCGCAGGAGAGCGGCGGCACGTCGCATCTTCGAGGCCCGCTCCGGGAAACCGGTCCCTCGCCACTCGCGGAAGGCAGCCTCCGCCGCACGCAACGCGGCGGCCACCTGCTCGGGCGGGTCCTCGTCGTAGTCGCGGATCCGTTCGTCGTTCGCGGGGTTAATCGACTGCAGCGCCATGGCTCCGGCTCCTGGGGTTCGCGACCATCTTACTCGTGACCGGTCCGTCGTGACCCGCTCCGGGAAAGGTGCTATGCTCTGCGCACCATCAGGGTCAATAGGGGGGACGGAGTCCGGGGAATAGCGGCCGAAACGTGGACACCCTGTGGCATCTCGGGCCCTGCGTCCAATTCCCAACAGACGCCGCTTCAGATAGTTAGAAGGATTCCCTGGTGGCACGCGGGTTGCTCCGACTAGGGGCGAGACGGTGGCCATGATCTGTCCTTCCTGCCAAGCCGAAAACGCGCCCACCGCGGACGCCTGCTTCACGTGCGGGAGAGCCCTCGGAGCCCTCACCCAGGGTGCGGTGATCGGGAACCGGTACGAGATCCTGAGCCCTCTGGGTAAGGGCGGCATGGGAATGGTATACAAGGCCCACGACCGCATGCTGGACGAGACCGTGGCCATCAAAGTCCTGCGCAACGAGTTCGTCGGGACGCCGGAGATGGCGAAGCGCTTTCGCCACGAGATCAAGCTGGCCCGCCGCGTCTCCCACCGCAACGTCTGCCGGATCCACGAGTACGGTGAGGACGGGGGGCTGCGTTACATCTCGATGGAGTACCTGGAGGGCACCGACCTCAAGCACCTCCTGCGCGACACGGGGGGCCTGCCCGCGGACCAGGCCTTCGAGGTCGCCATCCAACTGGCGGAGGGACTTCAGGCCATCCACGACGTGGGCATCATCCACCGCGATCTCAAGACCCCAAACATCATGCGGGACGCCAAGGGGGTCATCCGCCTGATGGATTTCGGCATCGCCAAGGAGGGGAGCGAGGAGGGCACGGGCGGCAGCCTCACCGCGACCGGCCAGATCATGGGCACGCCCGAGTACGTGAGCCCGGAGCAGGGCCGCGGGGAGAGGATCGACTTCCGGAGCGACATCTACGCGCTCGGGGTGGTGGACTACGAGATGTTCACCGGCCAGGTGCCGTTCCGCGGCGACACGCCGGTGGCCACGATCTTCAAGCACATCCAGGACCCGGTGCCCCTCGAAGGCGGGCCGGCCAGCCGCATACCGGGTTCTGCCGTTCCCCTCCTCCGAAAGGCCCTGGCCAAGGACCGCTCGGCCCGCTTCGCTTCCGCGGGGGAAATGGCGGAGGCCCTCCGGCAAGCGCGGGCGGCGGCGGCCGGGGCCCCGCCTCCTCTCCCCGCTGCGGGGGCGCCGACTCCCGCTCTCGGTGCGGTGACGACCCCGCTCCACGACAGCGGCCCCGCGGTACCTTTCCGGGATCGGCGCCAGACCGGCCGCTTGGACATCTTCGTGAACCTGATCGTGCGGCGGGTCGGCACCTTGGGAACCGTCCTCCAGGAAGAGCGCACCATCGCGGAGAACATCGGCCGCGGGGGGGCGCGGGTGCTCACGGGCATGGTCTCGGTCGCGACCGGGGACGTCCTGCATCTCGAAGAGGTGGGGGGCGACTTCAGGACCCGGGCCGAGGTCCGGAACGCCTACGTGGGCAAGGACAACATCCGTCGCCTCAACCTGCGCTTCCTGGATGGTCCCGCCCCCGATCGCCTGGTCCGCACGGACGGGGCGAACTAGAGCTCCGGCCGGCCCCCCCCCACCGGCCTTGAAAGAGGGCTCCACTCCTGCTACATACCTGGTGTGTGGCGTTCACGGCGGTACCTTCAGCGGTTGCGCGACGGTTTCGGGCAAGAGGGGCTGTCTGAACGGGCAAGTGATCCCCGCACCGTGAGCTGAGCCGCCGCGTGCAAATCGCCCCGCGGCCTGGCGAGGCATTTCTCCTTCTCCTGGGTGTTAGCGTGTCGCTGGCCCTCGCCGAAGGCGCGGTGCGCTTCGCGGGGGCCGGGGATCCCCGGCCCACCGGCTACGCGCCCGTCAACACGCGGCGGCCGGACACGGGCTGGACGAACTCCCTCGGCTACCGCGACAACGAGCACCCCCTGGTCAAGCCTCCCGGCCTGCGCCGCGCCCTGGTCCTCGGAGACTCCTTCACCTGGGGGGCGCGCATCGAGTTCGATGACGCCTATCCCCGGCGGCTGGAACGAGGCCTGGCTCGGCACCGGGGCGAGTCCTGGGAGGTCATCAGCCTGGCCCGCTCCGGCATGAACACCGTGGAGGAGGGGGAGCAATTGGCGAGCGAGGGCCTGGCCTACGACCCCGACGTCGTGGTCCTGGGCTACTGCCTGAACGACAGCGAGGACGAGAACGCGGCGGAGACCCGGCGGGCCCGCGATTGGGAGGAGATGAGAAAGGAGCGCCGCTCGGGTTCGGACGGGCTCTGGGATCGCTCCGCGCTCTTCCGGCTGCTCAAGCGGCGGGTCTGGGCCACGGTGGAGAACCGGCGGCGGATCGCCGCCTACCGCTCGATGTACGTGCCCGACTACCCCGGCTGGATCGCGGGTCAGAAGGCCCTAAGGACCATGGCGGAGCTCTGCCGCGCGCGCAAGGTGCCCTTCCTGGTCATGATCTTTCCCCTCTTCGGCAACGCCCTGGACGAGGGTTACCCCTTCTCTGCGATCCATGCCGCGGTCGCGCGCGCGGCCGCGGAGGCGGGGGCCGGGGTCGTGGATCTACTCCCCGCCTACCGGGGCCTGAAATGGGAGCTCCTGGTCGTGGACGGTCCCAACGACGAGCATCCCAACGAGATCGCTCACCGCATCGCGGCCGACGTGCTGCTCTCGGCGCTCGACGACGCGCTGCCCCCACCCGCGCGAAGGGCCTCGCCCGCGGCCGGGAGCGGCTCCCCGACCCGCCCCCGCCCGTCCCCCGCGGGCATCCCGTAGGATACTGGTCCCGGATGGACACCCTCTACCGCAGCTCGCTCAACCGGGAGGTGGCTCCCGCGGCAGCGGGGGAGTTCGCACGGCTGCGGATCGGCCCCCTCTCCGTCTGGCCGCCGGTGGTCCTGGCCCCCATGGCCGGCGTCACCAACCCGCCCTTCCGGACCTTGTGCCGCCGCTACGGGGCCGGGCTCTACGTGAGCGAGATGATCACCGCCCGCGCCCTCGTGGAGGGGAACCGCAAGACCCTCCTCCTGGCCAGTTTCGAAAAGGAGGAGACCATCCGCAGCCTTCAGCTCTACGGCGTCGATCCCTGGCACCTGGGGGAGGCCGTGCGGCTGCTGGTGGGGGAGGGCCGCGTGGATCACCTGGACCTGAACTTCGGCTGCCCGGTCCGCAAGGTCACGAGCAAGGGGGGCGGGGCCGCCATTCCCCTGAAACCCCGCCTCCTGCAGGGCATCGTGCGCGCGGCGGTGCGGGCCGCGGGCCCGGTCCCGGTGACGATCAAGTTCCGCACCGGCATCGACGACCGCTACCAAACCTACCTGGAGGCGGGCCGCATTGCCCAGGAGGAGGGCTGCGCGGGGGTGGGGCTGCACGCCCGCACCGCGGCCCAGCTCTACGACGGGGAGGCCGACTGGCAGGCCATCAGACGGCTCAAGCAAGCGGTCGCGCGCATCCCCGTCCTCGGCAACGGGGACGTCTGGGAGGCCGAGGACGCCTTGCGCATGATGCGGACCACGGGCTGCGACGGCGTGATCGTGGGCCGGGGCTGCCTTGGGCGTCCCTGGCTCTTTCGGGATCTGGCCGACGTGTTCGAGGGCCGCTCACCCCAGAACCCGCCGCCCCTGGGGGGAGTGGTCGAGGTCATGTTGGAGCACGCCCGTCTGCTCGTGGCCTGGCTGGGAGAGACGGGGGCCATGCGCTCCTTCCGCAAGCACAGCTCCTGGTACACAAAAGGGTTCCGGGGCGGGGCTGCGCTACGCGAGCAGCTCATGCGGGTGACCGGTCTGGCCGAGCTTGCCGCGATCCTCGCGGGGGTGGACCACACGCAACCCTTCCCTCCCGAGGCCATGCGCGTGCCCCGGGGGAAGACGGGGGGAAGGCAGACGGTCGCTCTCCCCGCCGGCTACCTCGACGACTTGGAGGACGCGACCCCGCCCGGCCTGGAGGCGGAGGCCGCCGACTCCGGCGGCTGATCAGGGGGTGCGCCCCCTCGATCGCCCCGGGTGCGTGTAGAACTCCCGCATGACCTTGAGGGAGGGCTTCCCCTGGGGAGTGAAGTCGCGCTCCCGGTCCGGAGAAGCCCACCCTTTCGAGGCGAGGGGGTGCCACTTCCAAATGAAGGTGCCTCCGAACCAGCTCCGGCTCCACACCGCCTCGAACAGGGCCCGATAGGCGTCCCGCTGCAGGCCAAGATCGGTCTTGCCCCGAGTGTCCCAGCTCCAGGGCGCAGCCAGGGTCCCGGACACGCTCTTGTAACCCACCTCCGTGAAGACCACGGGGCGACCGGTACGACGGGCGAGCACCTCCAGGCGGGTCACGATGGGGGCCCAGGCAGAGCGGATCTGGGCCAGGCTGGGGTGGGGGGCGTTGGTGAGGGGGTAGTAGGCCTGCACCCCAATGAAGTCCAGATCGCCCCAGAACTCGACCTGGTCCTCCTCGTCCCAGTTGGCGCAGTAGGTGAGCGGACCGTGGTAGACCTCGCGCACGCGCTGGATGAGCCGGCGCCAGTCCGCGGTCCGGCGGGCGGCGCCACGCAGCTCGGCCCCCACCACCAGCCCGTTCATGTGCTCCCGCTCGGCGAGGCGCGCGTAGTGGAGGATGAAATCCTCGTAGGACCGGAACCAGCGCTGCCAGTCCTCCTCGCTGCCCATGCGGAGGTCTCCCACCCAGCTTCCGCCCGGCACCCAGAGGTGTGGCTTCAGGAGGGTCTTGATGCCGAGGTTGCGCGCGAAGCTGGCGGTCTCGGCCAGGCCCTGGTCGCTCTCTCCCCAGTAGACGTCATCGCCTGCGTTGCGCACGACTTTGGGGGCGGTCAGGGACGGGCACCAGCCGAACGGGGT
>DATMQU010000286.1:0-6034 GCA_035566715.1 Vicinamibacteria bacterium | reverse complement strand
CCGACGTGACAGGCCGGCGTTCTAACCAGCTGAACTACCACCCCGCTGGTGGATTGACACGACCGGGCAGACGCGGTCGTCACACGGAAACTCTGGTGGGCGATGCAGGATTCGAACCTGCGACCCCCGGTTTGTAAGACCAGTGCTCTACCGCTGAGCTAACCGCCCGGCGGGACAAATCGAGAGATTACTGGAAACCCCCTTTCCCGTCAAACCTGCAGGCCGCCCTCACCATCCGCGGGCGCGGCGACCACTCGCCCGCTCCGCCCACCAGAGGTCCCGGCTGGCAGGGCGTCGGGTCGGCTTCTGGAAGATGCCCACCAGGGCGAGCCCCAACAGGAACCCGCCGACGTGGGCCCCCCAGGCGACCCCTCCGGTCCCCCCTGGCCCGGCGAGAAGGCTGAGACTTCCGAGGATGAACTGCTGGAGGAACCAGAAGCCGAGGACAAAGACGGCGGGCACCTGGAATAGCGGAAAGAAGAAGATCAAGGGAGGGGGCATGGCGACCACAACCCGGGCCCGCGGGTAGAGCACGCAGTAGGCCCCCAGCACACCCGCGATCGCACCCGAAGCGCCAATGGTGGGGATCCGGGAGGCGGGCTCGACAAGGATGTGCGCATAGGCGGCGCCCCAACCGGCAATCAGATAGAACACGAGATAGCGCAGGTGGCCCATGCGATCCTCGACGTTGTCGCCGAAGATCCACAAGTACAGCATGTTCCCGAGAATGTGGGCCCAACCCGCGTGCAAGAACATACTCAAAAAAATCCGAGAGCCCAGGGAGGGGTCGAGGACCGTGAACACGACCTGCAGGGGGCCAAGGGTGCCCCGGGGGCCGGCGTAGAGGGCGGGAATCACGCCCGCCCGGAAGATAAACCGGTCGAGGCCGGCCCCCATACCCAACTCCATCATGAAGGCGAGAACGTTGGCGAGGATCAGGGTGAGGTTGACGAAGGGGAAGGACCGGGAGGGGACGTCGTCGCGGAGCGGGATCACGGCGCCAGAAATTCCGCCAGCGCCTCACGCCAGGGGCGAAGGGGGGGCAAGCCCAGGCTGCGATAGCGCCCCGTGTCCAGCGCGGAGTATGGCGGGCGGGCAGCCGCGCTGCCAAGCTCCGCCGCTCCGATGGCCGTGACGGGAGCCTGCACCCCGGCCAGGGCGAGACCGGCCACCGCGAGTTCGTACCAACTGCACGAACCCTCGTTGGCGACGTGGAACAGGCCGCGGGCCCGTGCGCGCACCAGGGCCAGCGTGGCCCGCGCGAGGTCAGGCGCATAAGTGGGCGAGAAGACCTGATCGTTCACGACGCGCAGGGGTCGGGCGGCGCGGGCCTGCTCCAGAATGCGCTCTACGAAGGAGCCTCCCTTTTGCCGGCTCCCCCCGCGACCAAAGACGCCGCTCGCGCGCACGAGGAGCCACTCGGCACGGGAAGCGGCCACGAAGCCCTCGCCCGCCAGCTTGGACACCCCGTAGGCGCAGAGCGGGCGGGGGCAGTCATCCTCACGGTAGGGACGGGTCAGAGCGCCGTCAAAGACGTAGTCGGTGGAGAAGTGGACGAACAGCGCGCCCGCCTCCTTCGCCGCCTGGGCGAGCAGGCGAGGGCCGAGCGCGTTCACTTCCAAGGCGCGGGCAGTCTCGGTCTCGGCCCCGTCGACCTTGTTGTAGGCGGCGGCATTGAAGATGACGTCCGGGGCCACTCGTCGGACGGTGGCCGCCACCGCCTCCGCATCCGTAACGTCCAACTCCGCCCGGCCCCCCGCCCAGGCCACCTCGTCCCCCAGCTGGAGGGCGAGCTGACGGCCGAGTTGGCCCCCGGCCCCCGCCACCAGTGCCCTCACCCGTCGATCCGGCCCGCCAGGCGGAAGTCACGCTCGGTGAGGCCGCCGCTGTCGTGGCTGGTGAGGGTCAGGGTCACGCGGCGATAGCTGATCAGGATGTCGGGGTGGTGGTTCAGTGCCTCCGCGAGCTCGGCCACGCGGTTCACGAAGAGCATGGAACCCTTGAAGTCGGAGAAGACGTACGTCTTCCGGATCTCGAGCTCGCTCCCCAGGAGCTCCCAGCCGGGCAGGGCTTTGACCCGCTCCCGGGCCTCCTGTGGGTTGAGACGCGCCATCAGGACCTCCGTTTGGGACCTTCCCTCGGCCGGCTATGCGCTCACGCGGGAGCGGCGGGGGAGGGACGCGGCCGTCGGCGGCGGTGTCGCCGGCGGCGCCGGCCGGGCCGCCGCTCCTCCCCTGCAGGGGGGGTCACGGCTGGCCCCGGTTCTCCGGGCAGAGCCTTGGCGTCGCTTGCGTCGAGGTCGCGCCAAGTGGCGGCAAGGGCGGGCCCCTCGGCCCCTCCGTGGATCTCCAGCCAGCGAAGGGCTTCCTCGAAGTAGCCGCGACCGGCCAGAACCTGCTTTAGACCAGGCGAGCGCTGGACCTCCCGGAGCCGCCGTTGGGACAGGAGAATGAGGCGCAGGCGGTCCAAGTCGCGCCGCGCGAAAGGAAGGCTGAAGGGCGGGGGCGCCTCAGAGGGGGGTGGCTCCTCCACCTCGCCGAGGACTGCCATCTCCGTGGCCACGTCCACGGTGGGGCCCTCCTCCTTTGCCTCCTCGCGCCGCGCGGGCGCGCTGCTCGCGCGGCGGAGCGGCACCCCGAGGGGAACGAGCAGCGTCCCCATGAGCAGGGGGTTGCTGAGTTGCTCGGGGGGGCAGAGGCCGGCGTTGCGGTACTCGTCGAGGCGCTGGAGGCTGCCCAGGAGGCGCTCTCCCCCTTCGGTGATCGCCTGGTCGGCCTCAGGGAGCAGATAGGTCAAGAGGCCGATCTCGTGCAGCAACTGGAACGTCTGGCGGGACGCCCCCTGGCGCAAGATCTTGTAGAACTCGTCCAGGATGCGGGCGGGGCTGCTGCGTACGATCTCGCCCCGCAGGAAGCGGATGGCCTCCACCGTGTCCTGGTCGATGGTGAATCCCAAGCGGGCGGCCAGCGCCACCGCCCGCAGCATGCGAACCGGATCCTCGCGGAAGCGAACCGCAGGATCGCCGATGGTGCGGATCACCTTCCTCTGGAGGTCCTCAAGGCCGCCCACCCAGTCGATGACCGAAAACGTGGCGATGTCGTAAAAGAGAGCGTTGACCGTGAAATCTCGGCGGAAGGCGTCCTCCTCCGGCGTGCCGAAGGTGTTGTCGCGGCGGATGAGGGTGTCGCCCTCTTCCGGCTGGGCCTGCCGACGGAAGGTCGACACCTCGACGACCTTCCGGCCGAAGCGCACGTGGCAGAGGCGGAAGCGACGGCCAATGATGAAACAGTTGCTAAACAGCTTCTTGATCTGCTGGGGATGAGCGGAGGTCCCGATATCGAAGTCCTTGGGCCGTCGTTCCAGGAGGAGGTCGCGCACTCCCCCTCCCACCAGATAGGCCACGAATCCGCGGTTCTTTAGACGATAGAGCACCTTGAGGGCATCGGCGTCGATGTTCTTGCGCGAGATGACGTGTTGGGCGCGGGCGAGGATCCGGGGCGCGACGTTCCCGGGAGTGGCTTCCACTGGGCAATTATACTCGCAGGGGCCGGATCACTACCCGGCCTCCCTTTCGCTCCACCTGGAGACGCACGCCCTCCGGAAAGAGGTCGGGCAGACGGAAGGGCGGGAGGGGGCGAGCGGCATCGCGCATGAAAGTCCCCCCCTCGCCCCGGATGGCGCCGACAAAGAGAAGTTCCCGCCATTTCAGCATCGGGATCGAAAACCCGTCGGGGAGGATGCGGACATCGTCGAAGGGCTGCTGGGTCTCGGCCATCCTCACTCCCGGGAGCGCGGGTGTCGGGTAGGGACGCGGCCGGCCCCGGCTCGGACCATCTTTCGCGCCATGTGCTCGAGCAGCCTTACCTCTTTGGGCGTGAGTTCCGCCCGTGCAAATAGAGCGCGCCACTCGCGGAAGTACCGTTCGACGTTGGCTTTGGGCAGGGCCTCCACCGCCCGCAGTCCCTCGCCCAGCAAGCCGAGCATGGCTTCCTTCTGCTCGTGGGTGGCCAGCCAGGGACGGGCAGACGGACGCCGACCCGCGCGGAAGACCTCGTAAGCCACGATGGCGACGGCGTGGGAGAGGTTGAGCGAGGGCTGGCGGGGATGGGTGGGGATCGTCGCCCGCTGGCCGCAGCGGGCCAGCTCGTCCGCGGTGAGGCCCGACGTTTCAGGGCCGAAAACGAAAGAGGCGACCTCGCTCTCGCCCAGCGCGGCCACCCCGGCCGCCGCCTCCCGGACGTCGAGGACGGGAGCCCCGCGGTCGCCCCGGCCGGAAAGGGCCACCGCGAGGGTGGAGTCGGCGAGGGCGCCACCCAGATCGGGGAAGACCCGGGCCTCCTCCAGCACATCCTGGGCGCGCCAGGCCGTGCGCCAGCACTCCACGGTGCGCCAGTCGCCGGGAGCCACGAGGTCGAGCCCGCTGAGCCCCGCGTTGCGCACGAGGCGGGCGGAGGCGCCGACGTTGGCAGGGCCCTCGGGCCGGACGAGGACGACGCGGACCCGGGGCAAGCCCGCTCAGGCCCCGGGGGGGGTGTAGTGGATGTAGGCGTTGAGCCAGCGGATCTCCTCGTCCTTCTCGCTGAGGTCGATCTGCAGGAGGTCCCGCTGGGAGCACATCCCCACCAGGCGGTCTCCTTGCACCACGGGCAGGTGGCGGCAGCCCGCCTGCTTCATCTTCCGTAGCCCATCCTCGTGGGATTCGTTGGCCGCCGCCACCACGAGGTCGCGGCTCATGATCTCTCGGACCGTGACCCGGTCGGGGTCCAAGCCCGGCGCTACCACCCGACTCATGATGTCGCGCTCGGAGACAATGCCGACCAGGCGGTCCCCCTCCAGCACCGCCACCGCCCCTACCCGGCGCTCGGTCAGATAGCGGGCGACCTCACGGATGGTCTGGTCGCAGCGGACGTGGTAGACCTCCCGGTCCGCCACCATGGCACCGATTGTCTTCATGGATCGTCTCCCTTCCGCTCCGCCTCCGGCCAATGGCGCAGGAAGCGCCGCACACGGGGATGCTGGCGGCAGTACTCCTCGAGCTGCTCGCGCAGCCGACCACGGTCCATCTCGGAGAGCAACACGAATTCGAGGCCGGTCCCCGCGGGCAGTTCCTTGGAGGGGAGGGGCTGGCCGGGCGGGTGCCACCAGGCCACGCGACAGCGGGCCGCGAACGGGATCTCGTTTCCGGGAAGGGAAACCCGGATCTCGACCTCGGTCCCGATGGGCAGAGGCTCCGCCCGTTCGATGAAGACGCCGGACAGGCCGACATCGATGACGAACACCTCTTCCTGGGTGCCGCCGGGGTGGGTGAGGGTGGCTTTTCGGACAAACGGGATCCGTAGCTTCCTCAGGACGCTCTCGGGAGGAACTCCCTCCTCGGCGTTGGGGAGCACGGCTTTAGGCATCGTGGGATCCTTGAGCAGGCTAGCATCCCGCCCGCGAGGCTGTCAACGGTCCTCGGTCACACCGGCCCCTAAGGGCTCACCGACGTTGACAGCCCGCTCCCGGCTGTGGTTGAATGCCCGAGTTAAGCCCATTCTTTGCTAGGATTTTGTGTCTTTCTGGGGCGGCCCGCCGTGACCGGTTCCTCCAATGAAGTGACCCACCCGACGTTGATCGTGACCGGCGGCCCCCTCGACGGGACCGTGTTCGTGGTCGATGCGGCCCAGGGCCTGATGGGGTCCAGCAGCGAATGCCAGATCCAGGTCCTGCTCGGCAACGTCGAGCCCTTTCACGCGAAGCTTACGCGCAACCCCCGGGGCCTTCTCCTCTCTGACGGCGGCAGCGCCACCGGCACCTACGTCAACGGCGAGAAGATCGGCGCGGACCACCTGCTGAGCGATGGCGATCGCATCTGCCTGGGGCCACCGGGCTCCAAAGGCAGCGCCAAGATGCTGGTGCGGCTGCCGCCGGGAGGCGGAGGCCTTTCCGCCGGCACCGCCGCCTCCGACGAGAGCGAGGTCGTTGACACCGACGCCGAGCCTCTGATTCTGGTCAAGCCGGAACATGCTCCGGAGAGCACGCCCGCGCCGGCCAG
>DATMQU010000285.1:0-2516 GCA_035566715.1 Vicinamibacteria bacterium | reverse complement strand
CCGACGGCACTCGGTTTCTGTTCGATGAAACTCCCGATGCCGGAGGCTTGAATCCAACCCTGTACATCCGCGGGACGGATGGCTCGCCCCCCGTCCGGCTCGGTGAGGGCGGGGCTGTAGCCATCTCTCCCGACGGGAACTGGGCTTTGTCGCTATTGCTCCATCCGGGACAGCTGGTTCTTGTGCCTGCGAAGGCGGGCGAGTCAAGACCACTGCCGCGCGATGCGCTTGATTACCAGTTCACCGGAGCCTTTCTTCCCGATGGGAAGGGTGTCGTGTACATGGCGAACGAGAAAGGGAGTGCCCCCAAGCTCTACTTCCAGGATCTCGCGGGTGGGAAGCCTAGGGCATTCAGTCCCGAGGGGATGAGTCCAGGGCCCGTGCCCGTGTCGCCCGACGGCAAGCTGGTCGCGGCCCGGGGAGCGGATCGAAAGCTCCATCTCTACCCCGTAGACGGGGGCGAGGTCCGGAGCGTGCCCGGAGCCGAGGATGGTGACTGGCCCAGTCGCTTCGCGGCAGATGGCCGCTCCCTCTTCGTCTATCGGCGTGGAGAGATTCCGTGCCGGCTCTTCCGCCTTGACCTTGCGACGGAGAGGAGGACTATAGTGAAGGCGTTAAAGCCCGCCGATGCAGCGGGCACCATCGCCATCCCGCGCGTCCTCGTCACTCCGGATGCCAGGGCCTACGTCTACAGCGTCTTCAGCGTTCTCTCCGACCTCTATCTCGCCGAAGGGCTAAGGTAAGCAGTCCGTTCGTCCTTGCTCACCCACTACCGCTGGTAGAGGAGGCCCCCCTGCGTGCGTCTCTCGTGTTACCCCTCCCGGGGACAATCGGGTTTCCGCGAGGCCCCCGGTAGAGTTGACTCGCTCCGAGGGCGGACCGGATCGAGCGAGGGGCTCCCCACTCCGCTCGGGGCCCCGCGCTTTCGCTCCGCAGGTGGTTGGCTTAGGATGTCGGGGGCGTCGGTGCGGCGCGCCGCCGGAAGAGAACCGGATAGGGCGCGGGCGGGACTAAATCGGGTGCCTCTGTGAGAGACTGTCTGGCCGGTGACCACATCCGCCGTTCGCAACGAGGAGGCTCCATGATGAGGCGGGTCGTCCCTCTGGCCGTGGTTCTGGCCGTGGTGTCCTCGCTCGGAGGGTGTAGTTCGTCGACGTCCCCCAGCGGTACGGCGACGCCAACACCCGGGCCCAACACGGTGGCCCTGGGCTCGGTCGCGCCTTTGGCCCATCAGTTCTTCGCGATTCCCGTCCACACCGACATCGGGGGGACGCTCACGTTACAGGTCACTTGGACCTCCGCCACCGACGTCCTCCTGGTCGGGATTGCCACCTCGAGCTGTACCGTTACGGCCTACCTGAACGCGGCGTGCACCTTTCTGGCCGTGGACGATAGCGCGGCCACTACGCCGACGAAGACACTGGCCACCCCGGTCGAGCCCGCGAACACCTACGTCGTCATTATTGATAACCAGGGTCCGGCGAACGAATCCGTTACCTACACCCTGACGCGCTCCTGAGCGCGGGCAGGGCGGCAACGGGGCCGCGCGCGCGGGATCCAGGAGCCTCGGGGCAAGAGGGCTCGGGCCGCAGACAGCCGAGCCGAATGACAGGGCAGTGGCGGGCCGGTCGGTTATCCTGGGGGTATGACGGGGCCACGGAAGCCGGTGGTCGCGCTAACCGTGGGCGATCCGGCGGGGATCGGGCCCGAAGTCGTTCTCCGGGCCCTGGACGCTGCCGATCGCCCGGATGTCCCCTTTGTGGTCTACGGTCCGCTCGCGTCACTCCGGGATCGCGGCCGGCGCTTCGGCCTCAAGACGCCGGAAGAACTGGCCGTCTCCGTCGTCGACATCCCTCTGGAAGCTCCCGTAGCTCTGGGTGTGACCTCCGCCGCGGGGGGTCGTGCCGCGGCCAGGGCGGTGCTGCGCGCGGCCGAGGACGCGAAGTCCGGGCGCGTGGACGCGCTCGTGACCGCGCCCTTGAACAAGGAGTCCCTGGCCGCGGCGGGCTATCCCTGGCCCGGGCATACCGAGATGCTGGCGGAGGGGGCGGAGACCCGAGACGTGGCCATGATGTTTGTGGGGGGTGGCTTGAGGGTGGCCCTCCTCACCATCCACCGTTCCTTGAGGTCGGTGGCGGACGCCGTGACCGGGGAGGAAGTCCGGCGGGTGGTGCGGCTGGTCCACCGCGAGCTGCCGCGCTTTGGGGCCCCCCGGCGCCGCATCGCCCTTTGCGGCCTGAACCCCCACGCGGGCGAGAACGGCCTTTTTGGCCATGAGGAGCGGGACGTGTTGTCACCAGCGGTGGCCGCCCTGCGCGCCGAGGGACTGGACGTCTCGGGACCGTTCCCCGCCGACAGCCTCTTCGGGCGGGCGGTCCGGGGCGAGTTCGACGCGGTGGTGGCCGCCTACCACGACCAGGGCTTGATCCCCGTCAAGCTCCTGGCCTTCGGACACGCCGTGAACGTGACCCTCGGGCTGCCCTTTGTGCGCACCTCCGTCGACCACGGTACCGGAT
>DATMQU010000284.1:0-16154 GCA_035566715.1 Vicinamibacteria bacterium | reverse complement strand
CGATGATGAGGGTGGGCCGGTCGGCGGTCGCGGCCGCGGTCTTGAACGCGCGCTCCAGCATCTCCAGGTCGTTGGCGTCGCCCACCCGGGTCACGTTCCACCCGTAGGCCATGAAGCGCGTGGCCACGTCCTCGCTGAAGGCCCAGTCGGTGTGCCCCTCGATCGTGATCTTGTTATTGTCGTAGATCCAGCAGAGGTTGCCGAGCTTTAGGTGCCCGGCCAGGGAGGCGGCCTCGCTGGAGATACCCTCCATCATGCAGCCGTCCCCGGCCAGGGCGTAGACCCGGAACCCGAACAGCTCGAAAGAGGGGCGGTTGTAGCGCGCGGCCAGCCACTTGCTGGCGATGGCCATGCCCACGCTGGTGGCGACACCCTGGCCGAGGGGTCCGCTCGTGGTCTCCACCCCCGAGGTCCAGCGGTACTCGGGATGGCCGGGGCAGCGGCTCCCGAGCTGGCGGAAGGTCTTGATGTCGTCCAAAGACACCGCTGGCTTGCCCACGATCTCGTATACGGGGTTGACGGCTTTGACCCCCGTGAGGTGGAGGAGGGCGTAGAGCAGCATGGAGGCGTGGCCCTCGGAGAGCACGAAGCGGTCTCGGTCGGGCCAGATGGGATCCTCGGGGTCGAAGCGGAGGAAGCGCTGCCACAGGCAGTAGGCCACGGGGGCCATGCCCATGGGCGTGCCCGGATGGCCGGAGTTGGCCTGCTGGATGGCGTCGATAGCGAGCGTGCGGATGGTGTTGACGCAGAGGGAGTCGATGTTCGTGGCGGTCATTGCCCCTCCGGCGCGCATCCTAAAGTCGGCCAGCTCACCCTGTCCAAGGACGGGATGATTCTATTCCATCGCTGGCCGTCTCGGGAAAATTCCCCAGGGTTAGAGGGGCCCCTGCAACAGGGCATCGATGGCCCGCCGCGCGCGGGCCCGGCGCTCCTCCCAGCCGCCACGGATGTCCAAGTAGCGCGCGCCCCCGGCCTCCAGCGCCTTCCGGAAGAGAGCGTGCATCTCCTCGCGCCGGTCCGGGACATCGCGGTAGAGGCCGTCGGGGACCCAGGGGACATCGGGGTGGTGCAGAAGGTAGAGGTGGGCGCGGCGCTCTCGGGCCGCCGCCTCCACCCAGGGAGGGCAGTCCCGGTAGTAGGCCCGGCTGTACACCACGGTGCTGAGGAGGTCGGTGTCCAGGATCAAGAGGCGGTCGGCCCGGGAGACCACCGCCTCTTCGGCCGCGATCACCGCGCGCGCAATCGCCTCCACGTCCGCGTAGACGAGGGGCGCGCCCTTGGCATCCAGATAGACCCGGGCCTGTTCGGGCACCCAGACCGTCCGGTAGTGCTGCGCGAGCTCGGAAGCGAGGGTGGTCTTGCCCGTGCACTCCGAGCCCGTGAGCACGACGCGAAGCACGGCCTCCCTGGGCAGGATCAACCCCCCGCGCGCGTGGACTTGATCCAGGCCCGCCAGCCCATCACGGCCAGCGCGAGATAGATGATGTAGAGCACGGCCGTCGGGTGGAGCTCCTTGTAGACGTACATGCCCACATACACCACGTCCACCGCTATCCACACCGCCCAGGTCTCCAGCCACTTGCGCGTCTGCATCCACTGGGCGGCCAGGCTGAAGGATGTTGTCGTGGAGTCGAGGTAGGGGAGGGCGGCGTCGGTGTGCCCGCGAAGGGCCGCGCCCAGCACGACGGCAAAGACGGCTCCCCCGGCGGCGAGGGCGAGCCCGGCTGACCGTGGCGTGCGGGACACGCGGAGGGCGCCGTGGCCGGGGCCGCCGTGGAGCCACTCGTACCATCCGTAGAGGCAGAGCACCACGTACACGACCTGCAGGCCCATGTCCGCGTAGAGCTTCGCCTGTCCAAAGACAACGATGTAGAGGCCCACGGTCACGAGCCCGGTGGGCCAGCACCAGACGTTTTCACGGGTGGTGAGCCACACGCTGAGGATCCCGAAGACAACGCCCCCCGCCTCGTAGGGGTTGGCGGCCACCCAACGGAGGATGCCAAAAAGAGCGCCCGCCACCGCCTGGGAGATCATGTCTGCGGGCGCCCGGCTCGGGGCCCGGGCCCCGCCCTCACAGCTTGAGGTCCAGAGCCACGAACACGCCGCGGGTGGCCAGCGGGTAGTAGTAGGCGGTGCCCCCCAGAGACTCGCCTCCCGCTCCGTCTTGGGTGAGGAAGAGATAGCTGTACCCGCTCAGGTAGATGCGGTGGTTGTCGAGGACGTTGTTCACGCGCACGCGCAGACGCGGCTGGCCGGTGCGAATCCACCGTCCCAGATTCACGAGAAGCGTGGCGTCGAGGTCGAAGAAGCGGGGAGTGGCGAGGGCGGCGTTCTCGGTGTTGTCGAGATAGGACTTGGCGACGTAACGCCCGGCCACGCCCAGGCCCAGGGCCGGGGTCGGCGTCCAGTCCAGGCCCAGGTTGGCGACGAAGGGCGGGGTGAGCAGCGGGTCCACGTCACGGTACACGCGGGGTTCGCTCCCCACCAGGTTCCCGGAGGGGTCGTACACGTCGTAGAACTGGTTCCAGGTGCGGATCCCGTTCCGGCTGAGGTTCGCGTTGTGGGTGACGCGGAGCTGGGGCCAGGGCTTCCAGGTAACATCCCACTCCACCCCCCGCCGGTGGCTGCGGTCCACGTTCCTGCGCAAGGGGAGGCCGATCGCCGAGAGCTCGCCCGTGAGCGCGATCTCGTTGCGGAATTCCATGGCGTAGACGTTGGCCTGGACGGCGAGGCCCGGCCGGTGGTACTCGGCCCCCGCCTCGAAGTCCACCACCCGCTCCGGCTGCACGGCCCTGAGGTCGTGGAAGACGGTGGCGTTGTCCTCCCCCAGCAGCATGTCGCTGCGGGTGGGCTCGCGGGTGGTCTTCCCTACGGAGGCGTAGAGGCCCAGGTTCGGGGTGGCGTCGAAGCGCGCGCCCACCTTGGGGTTGAAGAAGGTCCAGTCCACGGAGCCGAGGGCGATGTCTCCCTGGTAGCGGAAGCGAGCCCACCGGACCTGGGCGTCTCCGTAGAGGCGCCAGGGCCCCCAGGCGTAGCCCAGCTTGGCAAAGGCGTTGGCCTCGTTCTTGAACCCCTGGTTGCGGTAGACGGGGGATCCCCCCACCACGTCCTGGGCGTGGTGGCTTGAGAAGTCGTTCGCGTGAACACCGGCATCGAAGGTCACCCGCCCCCGGGCGTGGTGGAAGGTCATCATGGCGCCCAGGTAGCGCCAGTCGAGCCCGTACTCCAGCAGCTCTCGCTGGGCCACCTCGTCGTCCCAGAGCCGGTAGGATCCGGAGGCGCCGACGTAGTAGCCCTGGAGGCCCAGGCTCGAGGAGGGATTCAAGAAGCGCGTGTACTCGGCCCTTACGAGGTTTTCTCCGAAATGGTCCGTGTCCGCGGGGGAAAGGGGGTTGAAGCGGAGGTCGTGTTGGAGGGTGTCCAGGTCCGCGGCCAGGAACGCCTGGTGGATATTCTCGTGGCCGGAGAAGCCGGAGACCTTGAGGAAGGACCGCTCGTCCTGGTGCGACCCGCCGAAGAAGAGGCTCCGCTGGATGACGCCCGCGTGTTCGCGAAAGCCGTCCGTCTTCTGGTATGAGCCCCTTGCGTAGAACGCGAGGGGGCCCAGGTTGCCCGTCTGATAGCCGAGACTCACGCGGTCGGTTCCGAAAGACCCGGCTCCGAGGTCGGCTGCGAGCTCGCGGCTTTCCCGGAGGTCCACGCTCGCGAAGTTGATGGAGCCCCCGTAGGAGGCCGCTCCCACCGTGGACGTCCCCACTCCGCGCTGGATCTGGATGCTCTCCAAGGAGCCTGTGAAGTTCCCGAAGTCCACGAAGTAGACGGCGGAGTCCTCGCCGTCGTTCAGGGGGACGCCGTCGAGGGTCATGTTGACCCGGGTCTGCTGGATCCCGCGCAGGTAGAGGTAGGCGTAGCCCGCCCCCATGCCGGAGTCGGCGTACTGGGTGATCGACGGGGTCTGCGCCAGCAGGAAGGGCATCTCCTGCCCATAGTTCAGCTGCTCGATCTCCTCGCGGTTCATGTCCTTCTTGGTCACCGGGACGTCGGCGTCCGCGTGGATGGCGTGCACCACGACCTCCTCCCGGTGGCGGTAGAGGGGGGCGAGGTCGAAGTCCACTCCCGTGACGTCGGAAGACACGCGGA
Organism: Vicinamibacteria bacterium; assembly: GCA_035566715.1. Classification (GTDB taxonomy): domain Bacteria; phylum Acidobacteriota; class Vicinamibacteria; order Fen-336; family Fen-336; genus DATMML01. The sequence goes on along the minus strand of DATMQU010000284.1, from coordinate 12,014 downwards.
GCCGACGGGTGGCGGTCTCGTAGCCCGGTTGGCTCACCCGGAGGGTGTGCTCGCCCGGGGGCAGGAGCAGCCGGAAGGCCCCGTCGGCGTCCACGCGTATGCTGGCCCCGTTCCTGGCCACAGAGATCACAGCGCCGGCGAGGGGCCGGCCCGCAGCGTCGCGCACCGCGCCGGAGACCGAGAAGGGATCCTCTGGGTGGGCGGCCGGCGCGAACAGCAACAACGCGAAGACCAGCCAAGAGCGCGGCGTGCCGCGCCCCGATGTGGGGCTACTCATGGAAGCGCCTCCTCTCCCGCCTCTTCGGGCAGGACGATCGAAGCGGATCCTTGGGGGAGTCTTCCTCAGCCTTCCCTACGCCGGTATCAACCGGATCAGGTTCGAGGGTGTGTTCTCAGGCCGTAACGGCCACCCCTAGGCTCCGACCCGCGTAGTGTGCCGCGGTCTCGGGAGAGAGTCAACTTTTTCTTGTTGTGCCGAGAACCAGCCCCCGGGCTGGCTCCTAACCCGCGGGCAGTGGGGGTTGGTGCCGTCCGCGTGACCGTGGAAGGGTCCTTGCTCCGGCGTTCACTGCGGAAGCGCACCGGCCCGACAGGGGATGAGGACCGAGGGGTCGTCCCTTCAGTTCGACGGGGGGGTCGCCGTCACCGCGGGAGGGGCTGGAGGGTCACCTTCCTCGGTTGTAGCCGTATACACCTCGAGCAGCGCGCTCACCGTGGCCACCACGAGCGGCCCCAGCACGAGGCCGATGAGGCCGAAGGCAGTCACGCCTCCGAGCAAGCTGATGAACACGACCAGGCCATTCATGGTGGCCTTGCCCGCGAGGAACTGGGGGCGCACCAGGTTGTCCACGTTTCCGATGATCACCGCTCCCACCGCGAGGAGGACGAATCCCCGGCCGGTGTCGCCGGAGGCCAGGAGCCACAGGCCGGTCGGGAGCCAAACCAAGCCCGCGCCCACCACCGGGATCACGGAAGCGGCCGCCATCACCGCGCCCCAAAGCACGGGGGACCGAACGCCAAGAATGGCGAGGGTGAGGCCCCCCAGGAGGCCCTGTAAAAGCCCGATTACGATGCTCGCGGTCACGCTCACCGCCACGAGGTCGCGGGTTTGGGCGATGAGACGGTCTTTGTGCGCCTCCTCGAAGGGCAGGATGCGGCGAATGGCGCGGTGGATGAGGGCCCCGTCGCGGAGCAGGAAGAAGAAAGCGAGGAGTGTCACGAGAAGATTGAGGACGAAGACGAGGGCGTCACGGACCACGCCCCCGGCCTTGGCCGCCAGCAGCCCGGCCACGCCCCCGATCTTCGAGACCACGGTCGTCTTGACCTCCTCGAGAGGCGGCAGCGGGAGCCGCTTCTGGCCCCACTCCCAAAGGGCCTGGATGCGCTCGGGGCCGCGTCCGCTGGTCAGCTGCTCCTGGAGGCCGGTCACGGCGTGGCCTCCTTCGGTGATGAGGGCGCTGGCCACGAAGGTGGCGGGCACGACCAGGAGGACGAGGATGAGCAGGGTCGAGACCAGGGCGGCCTGGCCGGGGCGGGAGCGGCGGGCCAGCCGCTCATGGAAGGGCTGGAAGCAGATCGCGAGCACGGCCGCCCAGCCGAGTTGGACGAGGAACGGGCTCACGATCTGATAGAACAGGTAAGCGAGCAGGGCAAGCGCGCCGTAGAAGAGGAGCTGAGACACGCGCTCGCGCTCGGTGGTCTGGGTCATGTTCGTTCTCCGCGCCGGAACGATAATCGGGCCGGGTTCACTTTACTTCAAGACCGGGCGCGGTCCCCGGCCGCGCGCGAGCACGAAGAGTACCGAGGCGACCCCCAGCAATACTCCGAACGCCGCCCATTCTCGGGGGCGGATGGCGGTCAGCACCCAGGCGATGGAGAGACAGGCGAGGGGGGGGACGATCGCCGCCCCCCGCCAATGGAACGGAGGGCCCCCGGCGCGGACGTCCCGGCGGCGGAGCTCCCAGGCGGCGATGCAGCACAGGGCATAGAGCATCAGCACGCCCAGGTTGGCGAGGATGGCCAGCCCCTCGAAGCTGCTGGACAGCGCCAGGGCCACGACCAGGCCGGACTGCAGGGCGATGGCGACGTGTGGCGTGCGAAAACGCGGGTGGACGGCGGCCAGGACGGGAGGGAGGAAGCCGTCCCGCGCGAGGGCGAAGAGGGAGCGCGGGATGGCGAGGATCACGCCGCTCAGGAAACCCAACATGGACACGCTCGCCCCCACGAGCAGGAGGGTGGCCCCCGGGGGACCGAAGAGCCGGGTCGCGGCCGCAGCCAGCGGAGCGACGGTCTCGCTTCCCAGCTGCGATCCCAGGATTCCCTGGGCCACGACTTGGGTGGAGATGAAGACGAGGGCAGCGCCCGCCATTCCCAGCCCGATCGCCCGGGGCACCGTCCGCGCCGGGTCCTTGACCTCGCCGCTCGGAGTGAGGGCGGTTTCCACGCCGCAGAAGGCGAAGATGAGCAAGCTGGCCGTGCGCGACACCTGCGTCAGCGGGGGCCAGGGCCCCAGGCGAAGGTTCGCCCATTGGACTGCGAAGATGCCGACAATCACGAGGAGAAATAGGGGCAGGAGCTTGAGCGCGGTGATGGCCGTGTTCAGCCACGCGCTCTGGCGGACGCCCGCGATGTTGACCGCGGCCAGGGCCCCCATGACCACGAGCACCAGTCCCGGCTTCAGGCCGCCTCCTAGCGCCGGGACGAGCTTCTCCACGCTGTCCGCCAAGGCGGCCGCGATCGCGGAGCCGGCGAAGGTTCCGGTGACCCACAGGAGGACACCGGCGATGAACCCCACGAAGCGGCCCAGCGCGGCCTCGACGTACGCGTAGGGGCCGCCCGTCACCGCGACGCGGCTCCCCGCCTCCGCGAGGCAGAGCACGATGAGGCCCATGACCACGGCGCACACCAGGTAGGCGAGGGGGGCGGCGGGGCCCAGGGAGGCGGCCGCGTAAGCCGGCAACCGGAAGATCCCGCCTCCGACCGTGATGTTGACGATGCTCGCGGCCAGGGTCCACGTGCCCAGCGCGCGGACGAGCCGCGCGTCCACCTTGGCCGCGGACTCGGCCACTACTCGAGGACCTTGCCCTTGGTCTCGGGCAGGGCGAGGGCCAGGAGGGCGGCCGCGAAGAAAGCGCTTGCCTGCAGGAAGAACGCCGAGCCCAGGCCGTACCGGCTGGCCAGGACCCCGACCACGAAGGGGGCCGCCGCCGAGAGGCCCCGGCCCACGTTATAGGTCAGGCCCATGGCGGTGGCGCGGATCTCCGTGGGGAAGAGCTCCGCGGTCAGGGCGCCGAAGCCGGAGAAGTAGCCGGTTCCGAAGAAGGCCACGAAGGGGCCGAGCACCAACAGCCAGGTCGGGCTCCGGGCGAGCCCGTAGACGGGGACGAGGACGGCCGCGACGAGCAGATAAGCCACGTAGCTTCGGCGGCGCCCCACGGAGTCGGCAAGAAAGCCGAAGAGAACGTACCCGAACCACTTGCCCACCCCCATGACCAGGAGCCAGGTGGTGGTCTTGAGCAGGTCGAGGCCGCGGCCACCCTGCTCCAGAGGGAGGCCGAGATAAGCGGGGATCCAGGTGAAGAGGCCCCAGTACCCGAACATGCTGCAGGTGTTCATGGCGGTGGCCAGGATTCCCGGCCCCCGCAGGTCCTTTCTCCACAGGAGCCTCAGGGGAACGGGCTTCCCACGGCCGCGCTCGAGCCAGATCTCGGGCTCGGGAACGCGCCGCCGGATCCAGAAGACGAGGAGAGCGGGCAGGATGCCCACGAAGAAGACTGCGCGCCAGCCCAGGCGCGGCAGGACGAGGCCCACCACGCCCGCAGCCAGCATCTCCCCGATGGCCCAGCTCGATTGCATGAGGCCCAGGGCCTTGCCGCGGTGCTCGGCGCGCCAGGTCTCCGCGATCAGAGCCGCTCCCGTGGTCCACTCGCCCCCCATGCCCAGCCCGAGGATGAACCGGAAGATGGCGAGCTGGAGGATGGTTTCGGAGAGGCCGCAGGCGCCGCTGGCCGCAGAGTAGATAAGGATCGAGAGCATGAGCGAGCGCAGGCGCCCGATCCGATCGGCCACGAAACCGAAGATCAGTCCCCCCAAGGCGGAGGCGAGAAGGGTGAGGGAGTTGAGGAGGCCGGCCGTCGCCTTGTCCATCCCGAGGTCCCGCATGAGGTGGGCCAGGACCATCGAGTAGAGCATCACGTCCATGGCGTCGAGCAGCCAGCCGAGCCCACCCGCGACGAGCGAGCGCCGCTCGGCGGGGGCGAGCCGCTCCGGCCAGGGCAGGCCTAGGAAGGTCCGGGAGGGGGCGGGGGAGAGCAGGGTGGCGTTCGACATGCCCAGCAAATGATAGCGGGAAGCCCAGGCGGTTCCATCGCGGTGGGGGGCCTCACCCCCGTCTTGGACCACACCCTTGGCCGCTCTTGTGGCCGGTTCAGAATGCCCATAATAGTATATATAGCAGTCCACCCGGTTCGAGGACGTTCGCGTCGGACGGTCTGACATCAGGGATCGTCGGCCGCAAGCTATCATCCGGTTCGTGCCTGGCTCCCTGCCGAACCGCCCGGGTCCGCCCCCTCCCCAATCCGGGGGCGACGACCGCCTTTGGCGTCTTCTGTCTGGCGCGCTCCTGGTTGCTCTGTTCGGCGTGATGCTTGCCACGTTCCTGGACTACGGGATCACCTGGGACGAGGGGATGCACAACCGCTATGGACGGCGGGTCGTGCGCTGGTACACGACTCTGGGAGCGGATGCCTCGGCGCTCGACCCCAACGGCATCTATTTCTACGGCGGGCTCTTTGAGCTCGCAGCCTACGCGGCCGAGAAGGTGTCCCCGCTCGGGGTCTACGAGACCCGCCACCTTGTTAATGTCCTCGTTGCTTTCATTGCCTTCATTGCCGCCTGGGGAATGGGCACCGAGCTCGGCGGCCCGGTGGCCGGCTTTCTGTCCGCGTTCTTTCTCGCCCTGACCCCCGCCTTCTACGGCCACGCCTTCGCGAACCCCAAGGACATCCCGCTCGCCAGCCTCTTCGCCCTTGCGGCCTGGGTCGCCTTGAGGGCGACCGAGAGACTACCCGAGCTGGGCTGGAAGGAGGCGGTCGGGACGGGCCTCGCCATAGGGCTGGCGGCCGGCGTCCGCGTGGTGGGCATCGTGCTCTTCGCGGCGACGGCCGTGCTCTGGTTGGGCTGCCTTTGGCTGGGGAAGGAAGAGGCCAGAGGCGGCGAGCAGCGCTCGGGATGGCGCGACGTGCAGCACACGGTCGCGGGCCTTCTAATCTCGATTGTCGTGGGCTGGGCGGTGATGGTCAGCGTGTGGCCGTGGGCCCTGCTCGACCCCATTACCAACCCCTTCCGGTCCTTCTTGAAGTTCTCGAGGTTCCGAGAGACCCTGACCGTCCTCTTCGACGGACAGCTCCTCACGTCGGGTGATGTTTCTCGCTATTACATCCCGAAGCTCTTCATCCTCACCCTTCCCGAGTTCTACTTCTTGGCCTTTCTGCTCGGCGGTCTCAGCATCATCGCCTGGCTGCGCGCGCGCGGATGGAGGCGGCCGAGCTTGAGGAGCTTCAAGATCCTGTGGGTGAGCGCGATCGCCTTCCTTCCCATCGCCTGGGTGGTCCTGCGCCACACGCCGTTCTACGACGGCCATCGTCATCTTCTTTTCGTGGTGCCTTTCATGGCCGTCCTGGCGGGGACTGCCGCCGCCGCCTACGTCCGGGGCCGGGCGGCGCGGCCCGCCCGGGCGATCGCCGCCCTGGGGCTGGGCGCCTCTTGCCTATTGACCGTGATCGACATGATCCAGCTCCATCCTTATCAGTACGTCTACTTCAACCGGCTGTTCGCGGGGGGCCTCGCCGGCGCCGTCAATCGGTACGAGACCGACTACTGGTGCGCGTCCTACAAGGAGGGCCTCGACTGGGTGGTCCGGCACTACGCCCAGCCGGGCCGGCAGGGAAGGGTCCGCGTCGCGGGATACGCCTATCCCGGGCACGTGGGCCTATGGCGCTACCTGGGTCAGACGGAGGAGGGGCGGCGGGGGTTCGAAGTCGTCAGCCTGGGGGACGACCCGCACGTGGTCTTGGCCACGACCGCTCTCCGCGATCAGGAGCAGACCCCGGGCCGGGTCGTTCATGTCGTGGAGCGGCAGGGGGCCCCCCTGCTCTACATCTTCGAAGTGAGGACGCCCGAGTAGCCCAATAGGCAACACTCCTGCGGGCAGCCAAGATCGTCGGAGGCCATTGCCGAGCTAAACCACGGATTTGAGAATTCAGGGTCAGCGGCGCTGTCTGTACCCCGCCGGGAGCCTGAGGAGAGCAAGAATTGATCTTCAAGCAGTATGATGGCGATGGACGCTGGTGTACCGGTCGCTCGTTACAGAATTTCACGAGTAGAGTCATTCAAGGAGCTGCCCTTGTTCAGAAGAGGGATCGATACGGGAACAACCTGTAGGGTTCGAAGCTAACGTCGGACGTCAATAGACCCTGACCTTGCCCGAGTGCGGGCACTCGTACGAATGAGCGGAGGCGGGTTCCGCAGCGGGCCCCCCGAACTCGGTGTTCCCTTGACAAAGCCCTATGCCAACCCATGCGTATCCCGAATGAAATGCTGCGTGGTGCTGATCCTCACCCTGTCGGCCATGCTCCTCACCACACTCTCATGGGCGACCCCGCCGCGGCTGCGCGGCATCGGCATCGATGAGACGCTTGCGGGTCCCGCCCTGCTGGCCGAGGCACTGAACGAAGTCCGTCTCCGAGCCGACGGCCTGCCGCTCTACGTGCGTATACAGCTGGCTCCTGGCGAACTCGACGAACCCGGCGGCACCAGCCCTCGGTTTGAGCGGTTAGACGAGCGCGTCGACCGCTACACATTGAAGGGCGTCCCGGTCATCTTGGCGCTCACCGGCGCACTCCCAGCGCCCGAAGCCAGCGGCGGTTGGAGGCGCTTTCTCGAGACTCTCGCTCAGCATTACCGCGGGCGCATCAAGGCCTATCAGCTCGGTGAGCGCCCAGGTGAAGGACCGGCCCCCGATGTCCATGACTACGCGTACTCCTTTAAGTACGCAGCGGTTCAGCTGCGGGCAGCAGATCCTGAAGCCCTTATCGTGCAGGGGAGTCTGGGCCCGGGCGACGTGGCCTGGGAGAAGATCGTGTACGGGGAGGACCTGGGACCCTATCTTGATGCAGTCGCCTTAGCCGGGCAGCGTGAGGGGCTTCAACGAGCGATTCCGGCGATGGAGGCTTTCCTGGCTCAGGACAGCCCTCGGGTAACCCTCATGATCGCCGGTTTTCCTCTCTCCGAGGATCCCAATACCGCAGTTCGGGATCTGCTGGACTGGCAGCTCTTCCACCTCGGCACCAAGGCGGCTCTCACGACCTACACGGGAAACCAGGCCGCCGCGATCGCAGCATTGCCGGCAGTCGAGCGCCTCAAAACCCTGCTGACGGCCGACCTCGTTCCACTCGACGACAGGACCGCTGGCCTCACGCTGAGCCCTACTGGCGGGGATCGCACCAATATTCTTTCTCACGCGCTTCTCTACAACATGGACGATCTGGGCACGTACCTCGTCTACCGGGGCCAAGAACCCGGCGAAGGGACGCTCGGCGTGGAGCTGGCTGATTCCAGCGGAAGAAAACTCACCTTGCACGACCCCCTCAAAGGGCGCAGCGAGGCGGTGCTTGGTGCTGCCTGGGATCAGAGGGCGGCCGTCGCCCGCGCGAGTGTCCCCCTTTCGGACCGTCCGTTGATCCTTGAATTCGCTTACGGCGACTCGGCCTACGTCTCGCACAACGAGGTCATCGCGCGCGTGCTGCCCCCCGTGGGCGAGATCGTGTTCCGTCATCAGTTGGCCCAGACCGCCCAAGATGCCCAGCTGCGAACCTATATGGCGAACGCCCGGATGGAAAACCACTTCCGGCCTTCGGCAACGGATCCGGGCTTCGACGTCGTGACCGAGAACCGCTTCTATTCCGACAAGGACGGAAGCGAGTGGGAGGAGACCGCGTTCTCCCTGAACGGGACGCGCTGGGGATCAAAGCGACCGCCTTTCCCGCTTCTGCAGCCGGAGAAAGTCCTCTCCCTGCCGCTAGATCTGCGCCTCACCAAAGACTACCGATACCAGCTCGAGGGGGTTGAGAAGGTCGACGACCACGAGTGTTACGCCGTGCGCTTCGAGCCGCTCACTGGGTCACACTCGCTCTACCGCGGCATGGTCTGGATTGACACCAAGAGTTTCGTGAAGGTCAAGGTGCAGGCGGTCCAAACGCACCTCGGCATCCCGGTCGTCTCGAACGAGGAGATCCAGCACTTCACTCCTGAGGCGACTGTGGAGGATCGGCCGTTGTACTTGTTGTCAGGCTTCACAAGCCGCCAGATCATGCTCATCGCGGGGCGCAACATGCTCGTGGAGCGCATGGTGCGCTTTTCGGACTTCGAGGTAAACGCCCCGAGCTTCAGCGAAAAGCGCGCCATCTCGCGGGCGGGCGGGAACATCATGTACCGCGATACTGACGAGGGTCTGCGCTACTACCTCAAGCGAGGGGACAAGCGTGTGATCGAGGACCATCCCACGATGTCGGCCAAGGCGCTGGCCGTGGGCGTCATTGTCGATCCTTCCTTCGATTACCCGCTTCCGATCATCGGCGTCAACTACCTGAACTTCAACTTCCTCAATAAGGACACGCAGCTCGCCCTGCTTTTCGGCGGGATCCTGGCCCTTGCCAATGTCCAGCGCCCGAAAGCCCTCGGGGACAAGGTGGACGTGAACCTTGATCTGTTCGCGATCGCCGTGCCAGTGAACGACGAGGTCTTCGACTCGCATGGCGAGGTGCGTTCGGAGCGCCTGCGCGACCACACGTTCTCGGCCGGGTTAAACATCGGGTATCAGCTCACATCGTTCCAGAAGCTGATTGGCAACTACCAGCTCCGTTTCGATGGCTACTCTCGCGATAGCCAGACGACCCCGGATTTCGCCACGCCGGCGAGCACGTTCACGAACGGCTTTGGCCTCGGCTACGAGTATCGCCGCAGTGGGTACTCGCTCATCGGGAATGTCTTCTACTACCGTCGCGGGTTTTGGAGGAGTTGGGGCCTCGGCGAGGGCTTCTCCCCCGACCAGGCTAGTTATAAGAAATTTAGCATGAGCCTCTCGAAGGACTTCTTCATTCAGCCGTTTCACAAGATTCATGTGAACGCGGCCTACTACGGCGGCAGCCGCCTGGACCGCTTCAGCATGTACCAGTTTGGCCTGTTCGATGAGAACCGGATCCACGGCGTCCCATCCAATGGCGTGCGCTTCTCGGACTTGGCGATGTTCCGCGGCAGCTACTCCTTCAACCTTTTCGACCAGTACCGGCTCGACGTGTTTGTTGACCAGGCGCTCGGGCGAGATCGTCTGCTGGACGACAAGTGGCGGAGCGTCAGCGGGCTCGGTGTCGGCTTTAACCTTCGGTTTCTCTACGGGACGTTGTTACGCGGTGAGATCGGCAAGAGCTTCCTGCCCGATCTCTACCGGGGCTCCGGCTCCGTCGTCGGCCAAGTGATGATCCTCAAACCCCTTTAGGAGAAGACGCTTGGGTCGCTCAGAACCGATTCAGCCTCACCGGGTGCTCCGGCAGTACTACGACCGCGAAGCGGAGCGGCCGGACTACCTGCGCAGGCTCTTCGACGATGCCGCGCCCCACTACGAGCGGATCAACAGAACGATGTCGCTGGGCTCGGGGAAGTCCTACCGGCACAAGGCCCTCCTCAACGCGGGGCTGAAGCCCGGAATGCGGGTTCTGGACATCGCCACCGGCACCGGCCTCGTGGCCCGGGCGGCCCTTAGCATCGTCGGGCCTGCAGGAGGGCTCGTGGGGCTCGACCCAAGCCCGGGCATGTTACGCGAATGCCTGAAGACACTTCCGATCCCCGTCGTGCAAGGGCGCGGCGAAGCCATGCCCTTCCTCAGCGGGCTCTTCGACTTTGTCGCCATCGGTTATGGCTTACGCCACCTCGCCGACATCGCGTTGTTCTTCCGCGAGTCCTTCCGCGTCCTCAAGCCGGGGGGGCGTCTGTTGATCCTCGAGTTCTCGCGGCCGCGGTCGCAGGGGGGTCTCTGGCTGAGTCGCCTATATCTGCAGAAGATGGTTCCGGCGCTAACGCGCCTCATCACACGGAACCATAGCGCCGAGGAGGTGATGCGCTATTGCTGGGATACTGTGGACCAGTGCGTGCCCCCCGACATTGTGCTCGGCGGATTGACGGACGCCGGCTTCGTCCCTGCGGGTCGCAAGGTCGTCGTCGGGATCCTGTCAGAGTACTCGGCCACTAGGCCTGAGACCGTCCCCCTTGCCCAGGGCTTCACAAAGGAGCGTGCCACCGCGGACCTGGAACAGAATTCCCGCTAGCCCGGGCGGGTGTGCGCGACTGCACGGTCCTAGGGATCGGTCACTTTCGGGCGCTGCCACTTTCCGTACAAGTAGCTCCCGCAACAGCGGGCACAGATCGGGAGCGGCTCTCGGGTGAGCTTTTGGCGGAAGGAGTTCGCCTGGGGGCCTGTCCAGATCTCACGGAAATGCTGTGTCTTCACATTGCCGATGAAGTAGTCGGGGAAATCGCCGCAGAAGCAGACCTCTCCATCAGGCTCGACCTGGGCAAAGTACCAGGCCACCGGGCACAGGTCATGCCCGAAGGTCTTCTGGAAATCCGTGAAGTAGGCGGGCACGTCATCTGCGCCAACCTCGGGGATAAAGGAGATCCAGGGCCTTCCAGCCACGAAATCGACCAGCCGGCCGGTCCGGAGGCGCTTGAGCTGCTTCACGAGTTCGAGCATCTGGTGCGAGCGCGCAGCCTTTGCTCCGCCAGGCCAGGAGAAGTCGAAGCCCTTCCAGGATGTGCCCGAGACGCCGAAGGTCTCCTGCATCACGGCCTCGTAGCGCGCGCCGACGTCTTTGGGGACGAACCAGCGTAGCCCTATGTTGATCAGGTCGAGGGGTAGTGCGGACAGCTCCTTCACAGCCGCTCCGACGGCCTCGATGTTTAGCTCCGTGATCGGGAGGATCGCCATTTGGACCGGGAACGGACGGGAAAGCTCGGAGCGGAAGCGCGCCACGGCCCTCACGCCCGCCGCAACGCGCTCGAAGCTCGAATCGCGGCCGCGGATGCGGTCGTGCACATCGTGCGGGCCGTCCACCGAAACCGCGATAGTGTCGATCCCCAGCTCGACCAGGTCCCGGGCGTAACGCTCCAAGAGCCAACCATTGGTGATTACGGAGAGCGTGAGGCCGCGACGCTTGACTTCGCGCACGAGTGCGATGATGTCCGGATAGAGGAAGGGTTCACCGCCGAAGAGGCTGATCAGCGGCTTGTGGGGTGCGAGCTCATCCAAAAGTCGCACGTAGTCCGAGAGGGACAACTGCCGCCGCCGGCCGATCAGGTCGTGGATATGCTGACGCTCGGCCTCTCCGTCGGTCGCATTTTCGGTCGCGCCCTCACGAAAAATGCCGGTGTCCCCCCACTGCCCGCACATCTTGCAGCGCAGATTGCAGAGATTCGTCACTCGCAGTTGGACGAACGTGGGCATGGGCACGGGGGCATCCGAGGGCGATGCCAGGTGAGCCATCACCGCCCGCCGACCGCGTGACATCCGCAGGCCGTAACGAAGCGCGAAGCCGGCCTGCTTGAGGACGGAGACGAGTCTCATCGGGACGTTTGATCCATTCGAACACAAGCCGGTGCGAAAAGGAACTCTGGAGAGTCATAGGGCGGAGGATAGAGTCCGATCCCTATGAACGTCCTTCGGGTCGTGCCACGTCGCGCCTTGGCCGGAGGCTCCCTGAGCGTGAGGCCGAGGGGGCCTTGAAGCTACGGACCGGGGCCCCGACTCGCCCTACCTCTCCCCGTAGGGGCGGGCCCCCCAGAACCGCGGCGTTGTCGTTCGTCGCGCAACGCGCGGGATCATGCCTTATGGAGCAGGGCCGGGAGGGCCGCGCTCGTCAGACCGCGGGCGGCGAGCGCATCGAGCACCCGGGGAAGCGTTTCCA
>DATMQU010000283.1:0-6228 GCA_035566715.1 Vicinamibacteria bacterium | reverse complement strand
GCCTGTCCTCGTTTCGGTCACCCACGACGCAAACCCCTCCGTCTGCTATGAGACTACACGATTCGTGCCATGACGGCGCGGGGCCAGTGTCGCCGACGCGGACGAAAGCGCCGGGAGCGCCCGGCCCTCGCGGAGGGAGGAAACGCTCGTCAGCGAGGCTTCTTCTGGGCCTGGCTTTCCTGACGGGAGACGGCTCGCTGCGTCTCCTGTTGATGCTTCTGGGCCTGGGCCTGGTGTTCGCTCTCGTGGCGGGCCTTGAGCTGGTCCATGGAGACGCCCTTGGGAGGATTCTGGATCTCCTTCGTGTGGCGAGCCTCGAGGGCGGCCTTCTCCTGGGCCTGCTTCTGCGCGATCTTCGCCCGCTCGGCCTCGGCACCGGAACCGGACACGCGGGCGAGGGCCGAGACCGGCTTCCGATCCGCGGGAGCGGGCTGGACCGCGGGCCGGAAGACCTTGACCTCGTTCCCCTGGACCTGGGCCCGGTGCGGAGCGGCGAGGGAGGTGGCCGCCACGCTCCGGGCTCGAGGAACGGCATGGCCAACGGCGCGCTCCACGCTCTCCACCGCGATGCTGCGGTTCACGATCCGGCTCTGGACGATGTTGTAGTTCGTGGTGTTCCGCGTCGAATTGACGATGGTCAGGTTCTGCTGGACGGGGACCACCCGGCTCACGATGCGCTCTTCGGTGAAGTGCCTCTCCTCCACGAAGCAGTAGGCCCGGGGCTCGAGCAGGGCGTCGAGCGCCGCGCCCGCGATCGCGAGGCCGACCTCCGCCGCGAAGGACGCCTGGGGAGGCAGGGGCGCCCAGCCGATATATCCGCCCCCCGTCCTCCAAGCGACCCAGGCCGGGGCCCAGTCCCGGCCCGGCACCCAGAACCAGCGGCCGGAGTCGTTGTACCAACGACCATAGTGGTAGGCGGCCCAACCCCACTCCTCGTCGGAGACCCACAGCCACCCGTCATCGTCGGTGTAGACCCAGTGGCCGAGCGTGTAGGGGCGCCACTCCGCCGCCATCCCGCGGGGGCTCCAGACCCACCCGTAGGAGGAGACCTCCACCCAATCGCCATAGGGCGAGAGCTGATCGTAGAAGTATGAGACGTCCACGGACCCGCCCCACGCTTCGGGAGGCCGCGGGGGAGGCGATGGGTAGTCCAGGGTGGCGCACGCGAGCAGGGAGGCCATTCCCAAGAGCACGAGGGGAACCTTCAATTGTCTCACCGGACGCCTCCTGGCCCTGTATTAGACCACACCGTCTCCCGGAGCCCTCCGGCCCAACGGCGGGGCCCCCGAGCCGGATAGAGGTGGGCCTTCGATCGGGCTCTCTGCTCACCGGGCCTGAATCTTCTTGAGGGCTTGGCTCGCGGATGCGCGGACGGACGGGTCTTTGTCCCGGAGCGCTTCCGTCAGGGCGGGAACCGCCGCTTTGGCGGCGGGGCCCATGGCCCCGAGCGCGCGGGCCGCCGCTTTGCGGACGATGGCGATCCTATCCGTGAGCGCTTCGGTCAGGGCCGGAATCGCCTCCTGGGCCGATGGTCCTAGGCTCCCTAGAGCGAGCGCGCTGATCTCGCGGACGGCCGTGTGCCGATCCTTCAGGGTTCCGACCAGGCCCGGCACGGCGCTCGCGGCGGCGGGGCCAATTTGACCGAGAGCGCGCGCGGCCGAGATCTGCACAAACTGGCTCTCGTCCGAGAGCGCCTGGGTCAGGGCGGGGACGGCGGACCTCGCCGCCGGCCCCAGGTTCCCGAGGTCATCCGCGGCGGCGACCCGGACCTTGGCCGCGGGGTCCTTGAGCCTTTGGATGAGCTGATCGACGGAGGGCCGACCCGCGCCCGGGGCAAGCCCCGCGCACAGGAGCAGAGCCGCGGGAACGAGAAACGCGAGCCGCGTCCTTCTCAACACCGTCGAGGCCTGGGAAGGCGTCCCGGGGCCCCTGCCCGTAACTGGTCGGACCAAAAGACCGGCGGCCCCTTCCTTGGGCGATGCGGTGGAGCCGCCGCCCTTACAGAAATGATACTTCGCGCGTGGCCACGGACACCACGAAACAGCGCTCGTTGTTCGATTTGGCATCCGCCGGAACCACGAAGAAGCCGGGCCGTCCCGGCTGATACCCCTGGGTCGTGCCCACAATGGTCTCGCCGTCCTTGAAGACCACCCGGATCTTGCGCCCCCCCGCCGCTTTCGTGAGGTCGAAGTCTCCACTCTCCTTGTGTTGAGGATTGCCCGCGAAATCCCTCACGAAGAACAGGGCCTTGAGGTCGCCGATCAAAACCTCGACGGGCTTGGTGCCGGGCGCGCTCTCCAGGGGCACGAGGTGGAAGCGGTCCTTGGCGGGAATGAAGTCGTTTGTGACTCCTTTGAGAACGCGACCGTCCTGGTAGCGAGCGACCACTCGGTTCAGGGGTCAGTCCTCCCGGCTAGGGTGCACTATCCAGGATGGTACACCCGAGTTCACCCTTTTCCGGCGCCGGCCCCTCTTTCGGCCGCTCGTTTAGTTCGCGGCCGCTGGCTTCAGCAGGCCGCGGAAGTGATCGATGGCCCCGGGGGTGGACCACTCCGCGGGGCCCACGTACTGCGCCTGCAGGATCCCCTCCCGGTCGATCACGAATGTCTCCGGGTAGCCGGTGGCGTGATAGAGGCCGGCCGCCACCCGCCCCCCGGGGTCGCGCAGCACGGGGAAGGTGACGCCGTGTTCGGACACGAACCGGCGGAGCGCCGTCTCGTCCTCGTCGACGGAGATCCCGAGCACCACCAGGCCCTCTCCCGCGAGCGCTCGGTGGAGGCGCTCGAGCGAGGGCATTTCCTCCACGCACGGTGCGCACCACGTGGCCCAGAAGTTCACGACCCGGAGCCGCCCCTTGAGGGCGCCCAGCTCCACCTCCCCTCCCGCGAGGGCGGGGAGCTTGAAGGGAGGCGCCGGGGTGCCGGGCTTGAGCCCGTAGCCCTTGTTCTCCAGCAGGTGGACGTAGCCAAAAGCAACGGCCACCACCGCCGCCCCCAGGAGGACGAGCCGAATGCCTTCCCTCATTTCCGCCGACGATTGTAAGCTTAGAAGCGTATGCTCGATCTGTCCCCCGATGTGCCCGCCCTGCGCGTGGTGATGATCGCCCTCCGCCACGCGGTCCGGATGAGGTTCCGGCCCGGATGAACCGCGGTCAAGCCCGGCGGCATGCTAGCCATCGCTCCAGGACGACGAGCGCCCAGACCTGAGGCCCCCAATCTTGACCGGCCCCATGAAGTCGCCAGAGCTTGTGCACCACTCTGCGATCAAGGTACTTGTAGAGCGTCGAAGACTCGAGCAGGGACTCTTCAGCCAGCTTCCGCCATCCCGTCCGGAACCAATGGCCCAGGGGAGCGCTGAAGCCCTGTTTGGGCCAGCGCAGAACGGCCGCCGGCAGCAGGTCCGCGGCAATGTCGCGCAGGATCCGCTTTTGGTCCGCCGCCTGGACTTTTAGGTCGTCCGGCAAGGTCCATACGTATTCCACCAAGGCCCGGTCCAGAAAGGGGCACCGCGCCTCGACTGCGTGAGCCATGGTCATGAAGTCCGTCTTCGGGAGAAGGTCATCCGCGAGATAGGTCTCCATATTGACGGCTAGAAGAGAGCGCAGCACGCCGGAGCCGGCGTGGCGGAGGAGGCGGGCCTCGTAGGCGGCGACGATCGACCGGCGGTGGAAGCGAAGGTCGCGGCGGACTAGGACCGGCACGAAGTCCACATCAAAGACGGCACTGGATGCGAGCAGCGCTTCGGCCGGCGAGCGGGCGAAGCGAAACAACGCTCGCTGCAACCGGCCCGCCCACAAGCGGGGCGCGAGGGCTCGAGCCCGTCGTCCAAGGAAACCCGGGTGGCGGATGGCAAGCGCCCGGGAAAACCGAGCGTAACCCCCGAAGATTTCATCTCCTCCCTCACCGGTGAGAGCGACTGGGCAATCCTCCCGCACGAGGCGGGCCAAGAGATAGAGGGGAAGGGCGCTGGCGTCCGCAAAGGGCTCGCCGTAGTGGGCGAGGGCGGCGTCCACCGTGGCCGGGGGCGGAGGGCCGAGGAGGAGCTCCTTGTGGTCGGTTCCCAGCGCGTCCGCGACCAAGCGGGCGTTTTCGCGCTCAGACGAGCCGGGCGGTCCTTCGAAACCCACGGTAAAGGTCCGCACGCGCGAGCCGCTGAGACGGGCCATGAGGGCCACCACCACGGAGGAGTCCAGCCCCCCGCTGAGCATGGCTCCCACCGGAACGTCGGCGACCAGGCGCTTCCGGACCGCTTCTTCCAGCCGCCGCCGCACCTGGAGCTTTGCCTCCTGGGGGGAGATAGAGACCACGTCCACGGGCAGCGACCAGTATGACTTTTGCGGGGAGCCGCCTTTGGAGTCGATCGTCATGACGGCCCCCGGGAGCAGCCGGTATACGCCTCGGAGGAGCGTGTTAGGGGCGGTGACAAACCCGAAAGTCAGATATTCGCCGATCCGCTCAACGTCGACCTCGGAGGGTAGCAACAGACCCTCCATGAGCGCATTGACCTCGGAGGCGAACGCGAAGCGTCCTTGATGCTCGGCGTAGTACAGGGGTTTCTTCCCTAGGCGGTCCCGGGCTAGCAGAAGGCGTCCCGCGCGTGAATCCCAGAGCGCGAATGCAAACATCCCGTCCAGCGCTCGCACACAGTCGTCGCCGCGCTCTTCGTAGAGATGGAGTATGACCTCCGTGTCAGACCGGGATCGAAAGGCGTGGCGGCGTTCCAAATCGGCCCGGAGCTCCTTGAAGTTGTAGATCTCGCCGTTTGCAACGACCTGGATGGCATCATCCTCGTTGCCCATAGGTTGGCGGCCGGCTGGGGAAAGATCGATGATCGACAGCCGCCGATGGGCAAGGCCGACCCTCAAGCCCCGGCCGGAGCCGAGGTAGAACGCTCCGTCGTCCGGCCCGCGGTGCCGCAGCGCCCGGGCCATGGCCTCAAGGCGATCGCCATCGATCGGGCGCTCCTCGAAGTCGACGATCCCTGCGATCCCGCACACGCTCAGGCCGCCTGCGCGCGGGGCTGCCGATCGCCGCGATGGGAGCCGCATACCCCGGGCCGGGCCGCTAGATCCGCGAGGATGACGGGCACGAGAGTGCGGACGTCGTTCCGCATCCCGCCCAGCCCGGGGCGAACGTCCCTCCTCACCCAGAGCGGGGGTGCGGTCGGATAGCGGCCACCGCCGGGCAGAGACGCCGGCGGGAGGTAGACGGGCGCCGGTGGGCGGTCCCAACTATCCCGGTGCCACGGCAGGTACGACCCGTAGATCCCCTGGGCCGCGGGCTTCACGGCCGCCGTCGCCCCCGCGAGGCCCAGCCGAGTGCCTTTCCGCATTTCCGCGACGATTGTAAGCTTATACGCGTATGCTCACTCTCTCCCCCGATGTGCTCACCCTGCGCGGGGAGATGATCACCCTCCGCCGCGACCTCCACCAGCATCCGGAGTTGGCCTACGCAGAAACCCGGACGGCGGCCCGGGTAGCGGCGTTCCTTGAGGGGAGCGGCCTAGAGGTGCGCCGAGGGGTGGGGGGCACGGGTCTCTTGGCCACGGCCGAGGGGGGAAGGGGGCGGACCGTCCTCCTGCGCGTGGACCTCGACGCCCTGCCCATCCAGGAGCAGACCGGCGCCCCCTACGCTTCGCTGACGCCCGGCCTCATGCACGCCTGCGGCCACGATGGCCACACCGCCATGGGGGCGGCGGCGGCGCGCATCTTGGGCCGGCTCCGCCCCCAAGGATCGGTGCGGGTGCTCTTCCAGCCCGCGGAGGAGGGCGAGGGGGGCGCGCAGGCGGCGGTCGCCGATGGCGCGCTCGCCGGGGTCGACCTTGTGCTGGGGGTCCACCTCTGGAACGAGCTGCCCGTGGGCACCCTGGGCGTGAAGCCGGGGGCCCTGATGGCCGCCGTGGACCGCCTCAAGATCGTGATCCACGGCCGGGGCGGGCACGGCGGCCAGCCTCACCGCTCGGCGGATCCGGTGGTGGCCGCGGCCCACGTGGTCACCGCGCTGCAAACGATCGTGTCCCGCGAGGTCTCGCCCTTGCAGTCGGCGGTGGTCACGCTGGGCTCCATCCACGGCGGCCAGGCCTTCAACGTGATCCCCGACGAGGTCACGCTTCTGGGCACGCTTCGGACCTTCGACGCCGACCTGAGGCGCTCTCTGCCCGACCGGATCCGGCGCATCGCGGGCGGGATTGCCGAGGGCCTGAACTGCCGGGCGGAGGTGGAGGTCAAGG
>DATMQU010000282.1:0-5064 GCA_035566715.1 Vicinamibacteria bacterium | reverse complement strand
TATTCCTTGGGCATCGTGGCCTACGAGCTGCTCACCGGACGCGCGCCCTTTTCCGCCGACACCCCCATCGCGGTGCTCATGAAGCATGTCTCGGATCCCATACCGCTGCCGTCGCCCGACGAAGTGCCGGAGCCGATGGTGCGGGCCCTCCTCAAGTGCACGGCCAAGAAGCCCGAGGACCGGTGGCCCACGACGGGTGCTTTCGTGGATGCCCTGGAGAGGGGAAAGGCCGAGGCCGAGGCTCCCGCGGCCACCCCCCACGTGCCCACGACCGTCGACCTGCGGGTACCGGTCCCGCCCGGCGCGCCCGACGTTTCTTCCCCCGCTCCCTCCCCGGGCCCCGCGCCGGGGGCGAGACCGGCCGCCCCCGAGACCCACAAGCGCTTCCCTACCCTGACCCTCCTCTTCATGTTGGGGCTGGCTGGCTTTGTCTACCTCACCGAGCAGGAGCTCATCCCGTGGTCCTGGCTGGCGTCGCTCATGTTTCCGGAGTCGGCGGGGACAACGAGCCCATCGGGGCCGGAGCTCAGAGCTCCCGGGTCGGGGCCGGTTGCAAGTGGTCCCGCCGCACGGGGCGCGTCCCCCCTGCCCGAGCCCTCCCCATCCCTCCCGGCCTCCCCCCCTTCTCCCGTTCCGGGGCCCCTCGGCGCCTCCGAGAGCCCGCCTGGCCCCCCACCCACGGTGCAGGGTCTCCTGGAGTCGCTGGGCGACTCGGACCCCGACAAGCGCTCCCAGGCCGCCAAGGCCCTCGGTAGCCTGGGGGGCGCGGCCCGGGAGGCCGTCCCCGCGCTGACGGTTGCCCTCAAGGATCGCGAGGGCCTCGTGCGGACGGAGGCGGCGCGGGCCCTCGGCCGCATCGGTCCCGAGGCCAAGAGCGCGGTTCCCGCCTTGAACGCCGCCCTCAAGGACCGGGAGCCGCTGGTGGCCCGGGAGGCCGCGGAAGCCCTGAAGAGAATCGCGGGGGCCCCCGGCTCGCTCTGACGGAGGCTCCCCGCCCCCGCCTTGGCGAACCGCATTCCCTGGGGCATCATGGACGGGGCCGCCATGTCTAGACCCACGAACGAGGACACGCATCCGGAGACCGAGCCCGCGGAGATGGCCGATCTGCGCCGCGAGCTCGCGGAGGTGCTCTACCACCTCCCTGATGCCCTCGTGGAGGTGGACCTCGAGACCGGCCGGGTCCTGTACCTGAACCGCCTGGCCGAGATGCTTCTCGGCTACGGCGACGAGGACATCAAGGCCGGCCTCCACAGCCGGGTCCTCTTCGAGGAGGAAGGCGAGTACCAGAAGGCGACCCGGGTCGTGAACTCCTTCGTGGCGCGCTCGCGGGAGACCGGCGTTCCCTATGAGCGCTCGGTGGGCCAGGATCTCTACGAGTTCCGCATGTGCCGGAAGGGCGGGGACACCTTCTTCGCGGAGACCCAGACCTCCTTCGTTCTCGACGAGAACGGCGTGCCCCTCCGCATGCGCACGATTCTCCGCGACATCAGCCCGCGCAAGGAGATGGAACGGCGGCTGGCGGAGTTGAGCGTGCGCGACCCCTTGACCGGCTGCTACAACCGCCGCTACTTGGAGCGGCAGCAGCCGGAGCTGGAGCGGCCCACCGCGCGCTGGGCCTGCCTCGTCTTCGACCTGAACGACTTCAAGGCCATCAACGACACCTACGGACACGAGGAGGGGGACCGCGTCCTGCGCAGCTTCGTCCACTTCGTGAGCCGGCACCATCGCACGGACGACATCCTGGTCCGGCTGGGGGGGGACGAGTTCGGCCTCATCCTCCACGCGGACTCGGAGAAGGAGGTGCAGGTCGTGTCCCGGCGCATCCTCGAGGCCGCCGCCCTCGACAGCCCGGCCGGGTTCAGCATGGGTATGGCCTACCGGCGCCCGGGCGAGGGGTTGGAGGCGGTGCTGGCGCGGGCGGACCGGGTCATGTACGCGTCGCGGGGCCGGCGCCTCCGTAAGGGGGCGCGGGGCCCGGTGGGCCCGCCGCCGCGGGAGCCGCGGGGGGCTTGAAGGGCAAGGCCAGAAGCCAGAACAGGCAGAAGGCGAGCGCGCCCGCGGCCCCAATGTAGAGAGGCCAGGGGCCGAACCAGTCCAGGATCGTGGGGTTCACGGGCCGGGCCCGGAGGAACATGAAGTTCGTGCCCAGCAGGGCGTTGACCCCGCCCACCAGAGCGGCATAGACGGCCGTGGCCAGGAAGGCCCGCCGCGCCGAGGCCGGCCCGGGCCGCAGGCCGAAGCCGAAGGTCAGGACCAGGGCCGCCTCCACCACCAGGCCGTGGAGCCCGAAGAAGACGAGGAACTCCCAGCGCGGGAAGCCCTGGCGCAGGTCGGGGGTGACCATGGCCAGCCCGCTGCCGGCCAGAGCCCAGAAGTAAAGCAGCTCGGCGGTTCGCCGGTCCCGCGTGATCAGGGAATAGACGGCGAGGAGCATGGCCAGGTCGCAGAGCTGGAGGGGCAGCACGTTCTCCAGGGTCAGCCAGCCCCCCGCGACCCCCATGCCGATCTCGAAGCCGATGATGGCCAGGAGGAGGGTGGCCAGGCCGTAGCGTAGGACGCGGGCCGAAGATCCCGGGGGGCGAGCGCGCACCCGCCGGATCAGGACGAGGGCCAGAAGGATCGTGCCCAGGAGGACGGCGAGGTGCGCGGGCCCGAAGAGAACGAAGGGGGGAGGGGTGCCGGAGAACACGGCCGGACGCCCGCCTCAGGCGGCGCGGTTCAAGTACTCGCGGAGCTCGATCAGGAGCTCCTCCGCGCCCGGGTACCGCTGCCCGGGGTCCTTTTGCAGAAGGCGGAGGACGATGGTCTCCAGCTGCCGGGGCAGCCCCGGCACCACCACCGAGGGCGGGGTGGGCGCCTCCGAGACATGCTTGCGGAGGGTGGCGAACGGGGTGTCGCCCACGAAGGGCTTCCTGCCGGTCAGGATCTCGTAGAAAACGATGCCCAGCGAGTACAGGTCGCTGCGGGCATCCGCCCCCTTGCCTTCCGCGGTCTCGGGGGCCACGTAGTCGGGGGTCCCCAGAAAAGCCCCGGTCACGGTCAGCCCTTCGAAGCGGCGGGCGCGGGCGATGCCGTAGTCCATCACCTTCACCGCGCCGTCCTCCAGGATCATGATGTTGGAGGGCTTGAGGTCGCGATGGACCACGCCCTTGAGGTGGGCGTAGTCGAGCGCCTCCGCCACCTGGGCCACGACCTTGGTGGCGGCCTTGCCGGGCAGGGCCCCGACCTTCCGGATGTGGGCCTGCAGGGTCTCCCCCTTGACGAGCTCCATGGTGAAATAGGGCACGCCGTCCACGTGACCGCGCTCGAAGATGCGGATGATGTTGGGATGGTGGAGGGTGCGGCCGATCTCCGCCTCCCGGAGAAAGCGCTCCAGGAACTCGGGGTCCTCGAGGAAGGCGGCCAACGGGCGTTTCAACGCCACGTGCTCGCCGTTGCGCTCGGCCAGAAACACGGTGGCCATCCCGCCCTTGCCCAGGGGATCGAGCAACAGGTAGTCGCCAAAGCGCTCGCCCACGCCCTTGGTCGCCTCCGGCGGGAGGGCCCGGGTCTCCAGCAGCTGCTCCAGGTTCAGCTCTTCCGCGCCCACCGTGACCGGGCTGATCGCGGTCCCGCGCCGGGAGGGCGAGGTGGCGGGGCCGGGACGGGCGGGCCCGGAGGTGGTCCGAGAGGGGATGGCCACCGTGGGGGTCGGGGCCCCGGGCTGGCGTCGCCTCCAAGCCCAATAGCCTAGGGCGAGGACCAGAAGGCCGGCCGCCGCGGCCGCCCCCAGGAGCACCCGGGGAGACACGGCGGGGGCCGTCGGCAACAGCGCGGCCCGGACGGTGGTGGGGCCCGAGTTCCCGACGTCCACGTTCTGGGCCACGTCAAGATGGCCGGCCAGGGTCAGGCGAAGGCGGTGCGTCCCCGGCGCCACCCCGCTCTTCACGAGCCGCCCGGATCCGGGGTCGGTGGCGCCCAGCGGCTCGTCATCCAGATAGACGGCGGCCCCGGCGGGATCGGAGTACACCAGGAGCGACGCGACCTCGGCGGGGGCGGGGGTGCCGGAGGGGCCCGGCGCGGGGCCGGTGGCCACGAGCGTGCGGATCTCGAGGGTCGGCCGGCCGCTCGCGATCCGGACTGGGAACGTCTGGTCGGCCGCACCTTCCTTGTGAAGCGTGATCTCGTAGGCTCCCGGAGCCAGGTCGACCGTGAACGGAGTGGTGCCCAGCCGCCGCCCGGCCAGAAACGCGGTGGCGCCCTCCGGGTCCGATCGCAGGTCCAGCGTCCCCGGAGCGGCCACGGGGGCGGGCGTCGCCCCGAGGGTCGGAGGGGCGATCGGGGCCAGGGTCGTCGCCGGCGTCGTCACCTGGGCCACGACCGTGGGAGGCGGCACGGCGGTGGTCGGGGGGGGCGGAGCCGGGGTGGGAGTGGCCACCGCCACCCGCGTCCTGGCGAGGGCGTCCACCAGGCCCGCGATCCGCGCCCGCTGGGCGGGGGGCTCCTTGCCCTTGGCCTCCGACCGGCTCAGGGCCTCCCGCGCGGCCTCGACGTTGCCCAGGAGCAGGTGGGCCTCGGCCAGGCGCAGGTAGGGGTAGTACTCGTCGAGCCGATTGGTGCCGTAGGTCAGAATGTTGGTGCCGGGCTCGGCCCGCATCCGGATCGCACGCTCGAAGAGCTCGACCGCCCGCGCGCCCTTCTGCTGCCTTAGGGCCTCGAGGCCGCGGGCGTAGGCATCGGACCAATCCTCCGCCTGCGCCCAGGGGGCGGCCCAGAGGAGAAGCCCGGTGAGGGTGGCCGCCCAGAGCCCGAGCCTGCGTCCCTGATGCCACCCCTCCAAGGATCCTCCCCGCCGCCACCCGCTACATGGGCGGGCGGAAAGCTCAGTTGCTCTCGTCTCCCTTGCTCCCGAAGAGACTGCGGAACACCCGCTTCAAGGGATCGTCCTCGGCGCCGAAGCGGTAGATGAGGGAGGCCACGATGCGGTCCTCTTTGACCGCCTCCGTGGAGGCGGCGGTGCCGGACTGGACCGGCTGTCCCTGGCGCAGGCGCAGGAAGAGGAGGCCGTTGGAGTTCTGTCGCTCG
>DATMQU010000281.1:0-2499 GCA_035566715.1 Vicinamibacteria bacterium | reverse complement strand
CCCTCCGAGGCCCTCTCAAGCGTGAGGACACCATGAACGGACATCCGAGCAACAGAGAAGAGGACCTAGTCTTCGTAGCGCTTTGCGATCGCTTTCTATCAACCACGAGCGTTCACCGGACGATGACGCGTGAGGAACTACGACAGGCAACCGGGCTCGACGCGGAGATTCTTGACGAGACGCTCAAGGCACTGCGCGGGCCCGATGCCCACGACGATTCATATGTCGCCTTTGAAGGGGGCAGGGTGATCCTTGGCCCCGTGTGGCGTGTGAAGTGCCGAGCACTCCCGCCCGATCCAGCACTACGCTAGCTAGTGACATGGGCATTCTAATCGCGCTGCGGCAGACGGAAGAGGCTCAACGGCGCCGGTAGCTAGGGAGGGATTCGCTTCGCTATTGATTCTCAACGACATGACTTACCTCCACATCTCAAGGGCCGTTTAGATCGTCAGTGTCCCGGGTCTCAGACCCGCCTCCGAAACCACGATCGCCGGGCGTGCACCGACGTTCATCCTCCATCAGCAGCCGACAGGGCAGGGCGTGCCGGGGGCGCCACCATTAGGTCCGGAACGAGCTCCTTGCCCTTGGTCTCCGGACCGGCCAGCAGGGCGAACACGAAGCTGACTGCGCCGACCACCGTGCCCACCAGCATCGGGATGCCGAAGCCGAGCTGGTAGTTGAGGGCGAAGTAGGTGAGCACCGGAGCGACGAGCCCGCCGAAGATCGCCCCTTGGTGATAGCAGAAGGCGCTGGCCGCTGCGCGCACCTCGGTGGGGAAGCGCTCGGAGAGGTAACTCGGGTTCTGGCCATAGAGGGCATCGCCGAATAACCCCTGCAGCACGAAGCCCACGACGATCAAGCTGAGATTGTCAGTGAGCAGATACAGGGGCGCCACGAACACGGTGATGATGCCCGGAATGATCATCGACCAGCGGCGCCCGATGTGGTCGGCCGTCCAGCCCCAGAACCCGCTCGCCAGGAAAGCCAGGAAGTTGGCAATCGCGATCGGTATCGCCACCTGGGCCGGGCTGAAGTTGAGGTCCTTCTGCAGGTGGGTGGCGAACAGCGACCAGATCGAGTAGTAGATGACAAATGCGCTCGTCATCCACCAGCAGGCGGTCAACGTGTTCCCGATGAGGCCGCGCTTGAAGATCTGCAGCAGTGGCGCCCGGACTTCGCGCTTCTGCTCCCGCTGCAGGCGCTGGTTCTCGACCCAGACGGCCGACTCCTTAACGAAGTAGCGCACGAAGATCACCGCGAACGCGGGCAGGATGCCGATCCACAACATGCCGCGCCACCCGAGGTACGGGTAGAAGAGCCCGTAGACGGCGCTCGATAGCAGGAAGCCCAGGCTCCACGAGCCTTGCAAGATGCCGCTCATGATCCCGCGCGACCGCGCGGGCCAGGACTCCATCGCCAAGGCGGCCCCGGCGGGCCATTCCGCCCCCATGCCGATGCCGAGCAGGGCGCGGAACAGGAAGAGGAAGCCGAAGGTGGGGGAAAAGCCCGCGATGAAGTTACAGACGGAGTACCAGGCGATCGAGAGCATCAACGGTGTCTTGCGCCCCACCCGATCGGCCAGCCAGCCCGATCCGCACGCCCCCACGAGGCGCATCCAGAGCGTGATGGTCAAGACCGCGGCCACCTCCGTCAGGGAGACACCGAACTCCTTGGAGATCGGCACCATGATCAGCAGGAACACCGTGAAGTCGAACGCGTCCAGTGTCCAGCCCAGCCAGGCGGCCCACCATGCCATCCATTGGTCCTTGGTTGGCTCCTTCCACCAGGGGAGACTTCTCGTAGGCCCAACGGTTGTCGCCATGGTCATCCCTCCATGCGTATCGGACGAGGAGAACACGTGGCCGGTAACAGGCCAGGCGGGGCTGGATTGGATGCCTCCGCCGCGGTCGGCGGAAGCTGCGTGGCGTCCCGGGATGCGCCGAACCGCGGCATGTGGCCCTCCACCTCAGGGCAGCCTTGGGAACGGACTTGGGAACCGTCTACAGACCGAGTGGGCCGGATACTAGTCCGCCCGCTACCGCCCGTCAAGCGTCGAGCCCCGAACGGCGGAACTCCCGGCTCACAGCTTGGCGGTTATCCCGGGGCCAGTGCGCCCAGCAGGCGTATTACCTCTACGTGAGCCCCTGGGCCAAGCCAAGGTGCTGTCGGCCTGGGAGCCGTACGTGAAGAACTTCTCGCCCAATATCAGTCTCGACTACGGCGGGCAGCTGATGATCGCCTGGCTCGACAGATGACCCGGGTATCCGATCAGCGGAGCGCGTTGACGGAGTAGCAGGTAGGGCTCGGCTGCCAAACCTGCCGACCTCCCTGTGGAGGAAATGTCCCCGTTCAAGCTGGTCATCAACCTCAAGACCGCGAAGGCTCTCGGCCTGACGATCCCGCCATCGCTCCTACAGCGGGCGGATCAGGTTATCGAATAGCCGCGCATCGTTGTGCCGCCGCCCACCGCGACGGCGAAGCCGGCCAGTACCGGATGGG
>DATMQU010000280.1:0-4988 GCA_035566715.1 Vicinamibacteria bacterium | reverse complement strand
GGAGACGGGGGGGCCGGGGGTCGGGGCCACGGCGGCCAGGAGTTCGGCGGGCAAGGCCGTCCCGCAGTACAGGCATCGCGGCTGCACGCGGCTCAAGGGCCGATGACAGGCGGGACAGTCCATCACCGCCCGCGCCCGAAGAAGGGAACCGCAGGAGTCGCAGGCGGGGTCCGCGACGCGCCATTCCAGCCACCCGCGGCGCCTGCCCGGGCGTGGGCGGGGCTCTTGCCGCTCCCCGCGTGTCTAAGTCCGGCCCTCCTGGCCGTAGCGGCCGTCATCTGTGGGAGTCAGGGTGCCATGCCCCGCGTGTGGACTCCAAATCGGGTCCCGCCCTCGGCCGCCTCAGACATTGAAGCGAAAATTGATGACGTCGCCGTCCTGCACCTCGTAGTCCTTGCCCTCTAGGCGCAGCGTCCCCTTTTCCCGGCAGGCGGCGAGGGAGCCCGCGCTCACCAGGTCCGCGAAAGCCACCACTTCCGCCCGGATGAAGCCGCGCTCGATGTCGGAGTGGATGGTCCCGGCCGCCGTCTGGGCGCGGGTCCCGCGGCGGATGGTCCAGGCCCGGCATTCGTCGTCCCCCGCTGTCAGGAAGGAGATGAGCCCGAGCAGGGAATAGGAGGTCTGGATCACTCGGTCCAAGCCGGGCTCTTTGAGCCCGAGCTCCTCCCGGAAGGCGCGGGCATCCTCTAGGGAGAGCTGGCCCATTTCGGCCTCGATGGGGGCGGAGACCGGGCAGAGGGCCAGGCCGGGCCGGGACGCGAAGGCGGCCAGGCCGGAGCCCTGGAGAAACGCCGCGGCCCCCCGCATCCCGTCCTCCCCCAGGTTTACCACCAAGAGGACCGGCTTCTCGGAGAGGAAGGAGTAGCTGCGCAGCCGCCTTCGCTCGTCCTCCTCCAGCACCAGCTCGCGCAGCGGCCGCTCCCCCTCCAGCCACTCCTTCATTTTGAGGAAGACGGCGCGCTCCGCCACGTCCTCGGACTTCTTGGCCTTCTTGATGTTCGCCTCCAGGCGCTCGAGACGCCGGTCCACGGCGCCGAGGTCGGCCAGGATCAGCTCCAGCTCCAGCATCTTGGCGTCGCGGAGGGGGTCGAGGGAGCCGTCGGGGTGGGGTACGGTCTCCGACTCGAAGGCGCGCACCACGTGCAGGAGGGCGTCCACCCCCCTGAGCGCGGGGAGGTCAACGAGGGCGGAGCCCTCGCCCTTGGCCACTCCCGGCACGTCCACGTACTCGACGGTGGCCCAGGTGCTCTTCTTGGGCTTGTACATCTCGGCCAGGGCATGGACGCGGGGGTCGGGGACGCGGGCGATCCCCACCCGGGCCTCGGGTCGTCCGGTGGGGGGAGCGGCCCCCGTGAGGAGCTGGAAGAGCGTGCTCTTGCCGACGGAGGAAAGCCCGATGATCCCCGCTTTCATGCGAGGGGATTATAGTGGGCGAAGCCGCTCCCGGACGGCGTAGTAGAATGCGGGCCGGAGTATGGACGCCCTGGCCCCTCTCCTCGGCCTGCTGCTCATGGCCGCGAGCCCGAGCCCCAAGACGACGCCCTCCTCGGCCGCCAACGCCCCCGAGGGGCCCCTCATCTTGTTCCTCGTCGACAACTCCGCCTCCCTGCCCCCCCTCGATCCCGACGAGAAGCGGGTGGCGGCGCTCGAAAAGATGTTCGCCTTCCTCAAGGGACAGCGCTACCGCTTGATCCTCTTCGGCGGGCGGCACGAGATCTTCGCGGACGATGTCACCAAGTACCGCAACAACGGGCAGTGGACGGACTTCTACTTTGCGTTCGCCAAGGCCCGGGAGGTCATGCGGGAGTACCCCCCGAACACAGACTTCCGCATCATCCTCCTCACCGACGCCCTCTTGGACCCGAGCGCGCAGGACTGGGAAGACATGGAGGTCCCCAAGGGCGCGGACCTGAAGGCATTCGTGGGCAAGAAGCTCCTGGGCCTGATCGCGGAAATGAAGATCCCCCTCTACGTGATCCTGGTGGGGGAGGCGGGCAAGGAGGGGGAGGCGCCGGGCGCGCGGGAGGCCGCCCCGCCCCTGGTCATGGAGATGGTGCGCGCCGCCAACGGCGTCAAGGCCGCGCCCATGGCCCAGAGCCTGGCCTCCTTCTTCGGCGACGACGGCGTCCTCTTGAAGAAGTTCGTCTTCCGGGTGGCCCCCCACGAGGGGCTGAGGAAGATCGAGCCCGCGGTGCGGCGGATCGTGGCCCCTCCCCGCGCGGGGGTGGAGCTGCGCTTCCTCGGTTTCCTCGTGCTTCCCCTCGCCCTCTTTCTGGTCCTGCTCCTGGGAGTACTGGTGCGCTCGTTCCCCGGCCCGGGGGACCTCGAGATCGTGGAGATGAAACTGGGGGTCCCCGTCCACCTCGCGGTCGACCGTCTGCACAAGGTGGAGTCCGGAGGGTGGGGCTCCACCGGCCTGTCCCTCCTGGGCGACGCGAAAGAGGCGGCGGCCTCCCTCACCTACCAGCCCCCGGGCCTGGACCTGACGGGACACGGTCTCGACGTGAGCGGGGCGGACGGGATCACCCAGCACCTGCTCTCCCTCAGCATCGACGAGTTGAAGAAGGCGCTCGAAGCCTACTCCGACCAGGGCTCCAAGGAGGAAAGGATCTACGCCCTGAACATCGACTACATGGCCAAGAACATGACGGGGGTGGAGGCGGAGCGCCTCCTGACCGCGGCCCCCGCCGACCGACGCCGGATGTCGGCGGTGGACTTCCTGCGGGCCAAGGCCCATCTCATCACCAATGACGCCCTGCGCCGGAAGCTCACCGAGCCCCGGGCCTACCTCCAAGGCTATGGCAAAGACCCGCGTCGCGTGGAGCTCACGCCGGGGGTGCTGGCGCGCGTCGGGCGCTATGGCTTCGTGGTCAAGGATGTGGCGCGGGGCGGGCGCAAGGACGCACGCCTCGTCCTCTACTACGATCACGTCCCCTCCCTGCTCGCCCTCAAGTCCATCCTGCCCGACGCCTTCCAGCGGGCCTTCCGCCTCCGCCGCAGCAGCCAGCGCGTCGTGACCTGACCCGGGTCCGTCCGATGCCATGACGCCTCCCATTCTCGCGGCCGGACTCGACAGCCGCAGCCTCGTCCTCGAGGTTCCCGTCCTGCTGCGCAACGGCGAGGCCCTGGAGGAGAAAGCCTCCGCCCGCGAGCTCATCGACGAGCTGACCCGCGGGGGCGCCCGGCTCGTGATGCTCGGGCCGCTCCTTCCCGACCTCCCTCTTCCCGAGGTCATCCGGCGGATCCGGGCCCTACCCCTGACCCGCCACGTGTCCGTCCTCGCCCTCCTCCCCGCGGGCGAGCCTGTGGAGCTGGACGAGATCTTATCGGCGGCGGGCGCAAACGCGGTGCTGCGCCGCCCGCTGGAGGCGGCGCGGCTGGAGTCTTGGATCGCGAAGCTCCTGGCCGTTCCCCGCCGGGTGCAGGCTCGGGTGCCGGTGCACGGCCAGGTCGTGGGCACCCCCCGCACCTCGAGCAGCGGCCATTTCTACGGCCTCAGCTACAACCTCAGCGTCCACGGCATGCTGATCGCGAGCCCGGTGCGGCTGGCGGAGTCCCCGGACCTGGACCTCGAGTTCCAGCTCCCCGACGGAACGAGCCGCGTGCGCGCCCTCGGCCGCGTGGTCCGGGAGGCGGCGGAGGTCGCTTGGCCCTACCTGGGCTACGGCCTGGAGTTCCTCTTCGTCCCCCCCGATAGCCTGGCCGCCATCGACGCCCTGGTGTCGAGAGTGGCCAGCCTGAGCGCGCACACCCCCGAAGGCCCCGCCGCGCGCATCCGGACCACCCTCCGCCACCCGGCCTGGATCTACGAGATCCTCGAGCCCGTGCGCTACGCGGCCGGCTACCTGGTGGAGATACGCCGGGGTCCGCGCGAGGGATGGCGGCCGGGTCTCTCCGGCCCCTTCTATGTGGTGGAGGGGAGGTCGCCGGAGGTGGCGCTCCTCGCGGCCCGGGACTTCGTGAGCCGCCAAGCCTGAGATGCCGCGGGTCACCGTGCTCCTCCCCGTGCGCGACGCCCTCCCCACCCTCGGGGACTGCCTGCGCTCCCTGACCGCGCAGACCCTGGAGGACCACGAGGTGATGGCGGTGGATGACGGCTCCCGGGACGGGAGCGCCGAGCTGCTGGAGGCTTACGCCCGCACCGAACCGCGCCTGCGCGTGCTGCGGACGGAGGCCCGGGGACTGGTGGCCGCCCTCAACACCGCCCTCGGGGAGGCCCGCGCCCCCCTCGTGGCCCGCATGGACGCCGACGACGTGGCCCACCGGGAGCGGCTCGCCCGCCAGGCGGCGCGGCTCTCCGCCGACCCCGGCGTCGACGTCCTGGGCTGCCGGGTGCGGCTGCTCGCGGAGCGGGGGGCCCGCAACCGGGGCATGCGCGCCTACGTGGCCTGGCTGAACGCCCTCCTCGACCACGAGGCGATCACGCGCGACCTCTTCGTGGAGTCCCCCCTGGCCCATCCCAGCGTGATGATGCGGACGGCGGCCCTTCTCGCCCTGGGCGGTTACCGCGCCTTCGACGGGCCCGAGGACTACGATCTCTGGCTGCGCGCGCACGCGGCGGGCCTCCGCTTCGCCAAGCTCGCGAAGACCCTGCTCCTCTGGCGGGATGGCGCGGGCCGGCTCAGCCGCACCGACCCCCGCTACGCGCCCGAGCGCTTCCTGGACCTGAAGCTCGAGGCCCTCGCGCGCGGGCCCCTCCTCGGGCGCCGGCCGGTCGTGATCTGGGGGGCGGGGCCGGTGGGGAAGGGCTGGGCCCGCGCGCTCGCTCGCCGCGGCCACGAGGTGGCGGCGTTCGTGGAGGTGGACCCCCGAAAGATAGGGGGGTCGATCCACGGGGCCCCCGTGGTGTCGGTGGCGGCGGCTTCGGCCCTCCGGGGCCCCCTCCATCTGGCCGCGGTGGGACAGGCGGGGGCGCGGGCCCGCATCCGCGAGGAGGCGCATCGGCGGGGCCTCCGCGAAGGACGGGATCTCCTGGCCGTGGCCTAGAG
>DATMQU010000279.1:0-2729 GCA_035566715.1 Vicinamibacteria bacterium | reverse complement strand
CCGAATCCGGCGTACTGGCGCATGGTCCAGAGTCGGCCGCGGTAGCCAGCGGGGTGGAGGCCGCGCGTGAAGGGGAACTGTCCCGGCTCTCCGATCGCGGTCGCGGGATCGGGCACGTCGCCGGGGCCGTATGACGCGGCGCGGGGGAGGTCAGAGGCGGTCTTGTACGCGCGCGGCCTCTCCTCCCCCGCGCGGGGCGGGGCGGGGGGCGCGGGCCTGGCCATGAGTCTTCAACGTTAGCACAGTGAGGACCGCCCCGGGCAGTGTCCTGCGCTTCCCGCTTGACAGCGCCGCGCGCCTCTCCTCATAATTTCACCGGTGGCACAGATGGACTCGGCCAGCGGCGAAGACGTCAAGCGGATGGTGCAGGAGATCGGCACCACCATCCAGCGAACCCTGTCCGAGTCCTCGCAGATCGCCCACTGCCTGAACCGGATCAAGGCCGAGGGCTACGACGTCTCCCTGGTCCTCGAGGCCACCATCGGCTTCAACAAGACGGGAAGCCGGGAGAGCGCGGAGGTCTCCACCTTCGACTTCCACGTGGAGAAGACCGAGCCCGCTCCCCTCAAGATGACGCCCCTCGACAAGAAGTTCCTCCGCTCCCTCAAGATCACGGTCGAAGAAGAGCCGTAGCTGCGGGCCCGCCGCCCGCCCCTGGGGCCCGCGCCTCTAGGTTCGGGGGTTGATGGCCGCGCGCCCCGCGAACCGGGCCATGGGCCCCAGCTCCTCCTCGATGCGCAAGAGCTGGTTGTACTTGGCCATGCGGTCGGTGCGAGAGGCGGAGCCGCTCTTGATCTGGCCGCAGCTCGTGGCCACGGCCAGGTCGGCGATGGTGGTGTCCTCGGTCTCGCCGCTGCGGTGGCTCATCATGCAGGTGTACCCGGCGCGGCCGGCCAGGGCCATGCAGTCCAGGGTCTCGGTCAGGGTACCGATCTGGTTGACCTTCACGAGCACCGCGTTGGCGAGGCCCTCCGCGATCCCCTGGGCCAGGATCTTCGGGTTGGTGACGAAGAGGTCGTCCCCCACCAGCTGGACCTTGGCCCCGAGGGCCTTGGTCAGGGCCCGCCACCCCTCCCGGTCTTTCTCGCCCAGGCCGTCCTCGATGGAAACGATCGGGTAGGACTTCACCCACTTCTCGTACATGGCCACCATCTGGTCGGAGGTCTTGGTCCCGCCCCCGGACTTCCGGAACACGTACTTCTTCCCCTCCTGGAACTCGCTGGCCGCGGGGTCCAGGGCCAAGGAGACCTCCTTCCCCGGCGCGTAGCCGGCGGCGCGGATGGCCTCCAGGATGGTCTCCAGGGCCTCCTCGTTCGACTTGAGGTCGGGGGCGAAGCCGCCCTCGTCCCCCACCGCCGTGCTGTAGCCCTTCTTCTTGAGGATGGCCTTCAGGTGGTGGAAGACCTCGGCCCCTGCGCGCAGCGCCTCCGCGAAGGAGGGTGCGCCGTGGGGGACGATCATGAACTCCTGGGGGTCCAGCTTGTTGTCGGCGTGGACGCCCCCGTTGATGATGTTCATGAAGGGCACGGGCAGGGTGCGCGCCCCGAGCCCGCCCACATAGCGGTAGAGGGGAACCCCCGTGGCCTCGGCCGCCGCCTTGGCCACGGCCAGGGAGACGGCCAGGATGGCGTTGGCCCCCAGCCTCTTCTTGGTCTCGGTGCCGTCCAGCTCGATCATGAGCTGGTCGATGAGGGCCTGGTCGAGGGCGTCCTCCCCGATGACCTGGCCGGAGAGGGCGTCGTTGACCGCCGCCACCGCCTTCTGCACGCCCTTGCCGAGGTAGCGCTTCTTGTTGCCGTCGCGCAGCTCCACCGCCTCCCGCTCCCCGGTGGAGGCCCCCGAGGGCACGGCGGCGCGGCCGAGCGCCCCTCCCTCCAGGACCACCTCCACCTCGACGGTGGGATTGCCGCGGCTATCCAGGATCTCGCGGGCGAAGACGGAATCGATGTTGGTCATGGCTCACTCCCCCGGTCTTCGCGTCCCCGTCGCTCCGCCCTCCACACCTAACCTCTCCGCGCCGGGTCCACGAGAATTTCCTCCCCCGGGGTCACCACCACTACCCCGCCCTCGGAGACCGTGTGGCGACGGCGATCCTCGGCCGGATCGTAGCCGATGATGGCCCCCTGGGGCACCTCCACGTTGCGGTCGATGATGGCGCGGCGGATCCGGGAGTGGCGGTGGACGATCGCGTTGGGGAGCAGGATGGAATCCTGGATGTCGCAGTAGGAGTGCACGCGGACGTTGGTGGAGAGGATCGATCGCTGCACGTCGCTCCCGGAGATGATGCAGCCCATGGAGACCATGGAGTCCATGGCCCGCCCGCGGCGGCCGTCCTGGGAGAAGACGAACTTGGCGGGCGGGAACTGGGGCTGGTAGGTCCGCATCGGCCAGTCCGGGTCGTAGAGGTTGAAGATGGGATCGACCTGGATCAGGTCCATGGAGGCCTCGTAGTAGGCGTCGAGGGTCCCCACGTCCCGCCAGTACTTCGCCTCCTTCTTGTTCTCGTCCCAGAAGAGGTAGGCGTAGACGCGCTCGCCCCCCGCCATCAGCTTGGGGATGATGTCGCGCCCGAAGTCGTGGCTGGTGTCCTCCTCCGCGTCCCGGGTCAGCTCCCGCACGAGGACCTCGGTGTCGAAGATGTAGATCCCCATGGAGCCGAGGCAGAAGCCGGCGTTCCAAGGGAGGGCGGGGGCGGTCTCCGGCTTCTCCTGGAAGCCCGTGACCCGGTT